>JAFCEU010000023.1 GCA_017608995.1 Candidatus Iainarchaeum sp.
TATACTCCTTTCCGTTATGTATAAATTCTAATTCAACTTTAGCATAATCCTGCTGCGCTGGCCTATCCATTATAACGCTATTCAGTGTTGCTTCTCTCCTCTGCAGCTCAGGAAAAGTTCCAAAAAGCGCAAAACAAATAGCATTTATAACACTGCTTTTGCCTGCACCCATCTTTCCAATAAGCACGTTGCTTCCTTTCTCAAATTCAAGCTCTGTGCTTTTATGTGAGCGCCAATTAATTAGCTTAATCCGCTTTATCATAATATATAATCTTTTGCAACATAAGGTTAAAAATCAGATATTCAGCATTTCTTTGTTGCATAACCATTTCTTTGTTGCATAACTCTGGCTTTCAAAAGTTTTAAATATATTCTGCTATATTATTCTATAGGCGATTATAATGTCAGAAATTACAACGATTCAGATACAAAAGAGCTTAAAGAGGGAGCTCGATTCTCTACGGGAATATAAGCGTGAAACTTATGCGGATGTAATAAAAAAGCTTATTGAAAGATTTAAGGAGCAGGAAGAATCAGAACTGGAACTTTCTGAAGAGGCTCTGAAAGCCATTAAAGAAGCCAGGGAAGACGTTAGAAAGGGCAAGGTTTATTCCACAGAGCAAATAAAAGAAACCCTGGGTCTCTAAATGCCTTTTAAGATTATTTGGTCAAATAGGGCAAAAAAAGACCTTGCAAAACTGGAAAAACATGTTGCTGAGCGAATAATTAAAAAAATTATAAATTTATCCCAAAAAGAGCAAATTCTGCTCGAAAAGGTTAAAGGCAAAGATTTTTTCAAATATAGGGTTGGTGATTATAGAGTTTTCATAGATCGCTATCCTCTTAGAAAGAGGCTCGTAGTTCTGACGATAATGCATAGAAAAAAAGCATATAAGAACATCTAAGCAAGCGAAAATCAAATTCTGGTTATGTGCTCTAACCTTACATCGCTCACTTTAGGTATGGCTTTTATTTCCTCTTCAAGCTTTTCAGATAGGCCTTCCTGCTCTTGCATTAGAAAAGCTGCAATTACCGCCCTGGCTCCTCAGGCATTATTCTGTATACTGCCATAAGTTCGGCCATTTCAACACCTCTATTATGGTCCCTCAAAGCCGCATTCCGGGCACTTATATGCTTTGCTCGCCCTTCTGCACTTATCGCATCTTATTATGGTTGCCTTTAAGCAGTTCGGGCACTTAAATTCCACATAGTCGCTTGCAACTATGGTATTGCAGCTAATGCATCTTTTCATACTTCCACCCAGCATAATTCCTTAGCAAAAAACAATTTTTAAAACAACAAAGCAGTATTAAATCTTTTAATAGGGTATATTTTTAAAGTTATACATAGGCCCCGTAGCTTAATAGGACAGAGCAGCCGGCTTCGGAAATAAGGGGGCTTTGCCCCCTTATCAACCCCCGTTGGTTAATAATATTGGTTCGGATGGGTTGATAAGAGCAACGCTGCCCCCTTATGTTGGGGGAACCGGCAGGTTGGGGGTTCGAGTCCCCCCGGGGTCATTAAAAGAACCTTTCACGCGCTCTGAGAAACTCAGTTAGTGCGCGAGCAAATTCAACATCTTTGCAGTTCGCAATAATCTGCTTTGCTCCGAGAATCTTTGCTTTTTTTAGCATGGATTTTATCGGTTCTTTGCCACGCGAAGAAATAAATCTTGTCAATTTCTTCATAGCATCTTTTGCTTTCCTAATTTTCCTTTTTTCTACAACAACCAGCACATCATTTTCTATGCGTGGCCCAGCAACCGCTTTTCTGTGCTTTTCAATGAACGCTCTGCAGTTCTTCTCATCAAATACTGGCGGCCCGAGCACCTTCACAAGTTCGCTCAGCTCTGCGCTTTCAAGCTCTATAAGATAGCAATATTTGTCAGCGAGCTCCGCAATCCTTATGTTTAGCGGCTTGAATCCTATTTTTGCAAGCTCTGCTTCGCAAAAACTCCTGAAACGCTTAAGCTGCCCATAAATAATATCCTTCGCTATCTTTTCTTTCTTCGGAATCTCTATTACAATAACTCTCCTTTTCCCAAGCTCTTTTTTTATCCTCTCTAATTTCATTGGTTTTGTTTTTTTAGGGAAGAAAAAATCTATGCTTGGTTTTTCAAGGAACGCTCTGCATGCAGCGACAAACCTTGCAAATTGCTCCAGGCTCAAAGCACTTGCAACATTCCTTTTAGGATCGGTTGGATCTGGAAATACTAGAGGGTTATCACATTTACATTTTTTTAGGTGTGAATCCTTCAATGCAATTTTAATGCCCGGTTTCCACTTCGAAGCGTTTTTTATACACTCAATAAAAGAGCCGTACTTCAGTATTAAAAGTTCTATAAGATAACCAGCAAAGCCTTCATTAGCAATATCTGCGCCATAGCACTTAATGCCCTTAACAAACGCTTTAAGCAAGCGCACCTCTTTTTTATACTCTTCTTTCAAATGTTTCTTCAAGAAGCGCGCGTGAAATGGCGACCTATCAACTGAGCTCTTTAGCTTGCTTGCTCTGCTAACCTTATAAGAAGGCACAATTTCGATCTCGTAGCCCTCTATAATTCCCTTCACATATGGGTGCTCGCTGTATTCAATCCAATGCTCATGCCCCGCAAAAACGCGCTTGCCTATGCGCAACCCTTCCTTCTCAAATTCCTCTCTCGATAGACCCTCTTCAAAGAGCACAAATATATCAAAATCTCTTTCGTTACGCAAGTGAGTATCTCTCGCAACCGAACCGCAAAGCATAACGCTTACATGCTTGCCTTCAATCTTCTTTATCTTATTTATTATTCGCCTCGCTAGCTCAAGCTCTTTCCGTTTTTCGCTAGCGGTTGGCGTTACTTTTGCAAGCACTTCTGCAAGCATTGCTTTTATTCTTTTTTCCAAAGAATCACCATAACATATTAAAAACACATTATTTTTAATTAATATTAATTATTTAAGGTGGTTTTCATAACAAGAGAAACAGCAAAAATACCGCAGATAAAAGGCCCTTTGCTGGAATCCTATTCAAACGTACAGATTTTCGAAGGCTTTCCATATAAGCTCTATGAGGTAAGCATAGATGGCTTCACTGAGAAGCAGCGCGAATTTGTAGATTTACTCACAAACGCTATAAAAAGAGTCTATTCTATAGAGGAGCTCAGAAGAACCTTGCCTATTAGAAAAGCAGAGGAATTTGCAGAGCTTTTTAATAGCGAAATCATACAAACAGTTGAAGTAAATCAGTTGCTTTTAATGCTACCCTCTTACGAAGTTTATACAAAACTAAAAAAATCTTTAATAAAGCTGCTTGAAGAATTTTTCCCAGATTTAGAAAATAAGGAAAAGATTGTAACAACCATTTTGGGCGAAGCTGTTGGCTATGGGCTTTTGGAGCCATTGATTAGAGATGATAACCTTGAGGAAATAATGGTAAATGGCCCAAAAAGGCCAATCTTTGTGTTTCACAAGAAGCATGGGATGTGCAGAACGAATATAGTTATTGAAAATGAAAGAAAGCTTTATAGAATAATTGCAAGAATTGCTTACACAGTTGGTAAAAAGTTTGATGAAAATAATGCTTTGCTTGATGCTCGCTTGCCTGACGGCTCAAGAGTGAATGCGACTTATAAAAGTGCTACTCCTTTCGGCTATACACTTACAATAAGAAAATTCAATAAGACGCCGCTTTCAATAGTTCAGCTCATCCAAAACAGAACGATAAGCAGCGAAGCGGCAGCATTTTTATGGTTGGCTGTTGAAGGCCTGAAAATAAACCCGATGAATATAATAGTCAGCGGCGGCGCTAGCTCAGGAAAGACCACTTTGCTCAATGCTTTGGGTGCTTTTATAAGATACGATGATCGCATACTCACTATTGAAGATACTTTGGAGCTTGATTTGGGCAAGCGCGAGAATTGGATACAGCTTGAAGCAAGGCCAAAGATTCAGGATACAAAAGAGATATCCATGAACGATTTGCTCAAGAATTCCTTGAGAATGCGCCCTGATCGCATAATTGTCGGCGAAGTGCGAGGCGAAGAAGCGCAAACAATGTTTGTTGCGATGGACACAGGCCATAGAGGCATGCTCGGCACTTTGCACTCAAATACAGCTCGCGAAATGGTTTTGAGGCTTAAGAGTGCACCAATGAACGTGCCAATCCATATGATTCCGCTGCTTGATATTGCAGTTATAATGTTCAGGATGTATGATAGGCGCTTTGGAATAATAAGGCGCGTCCGCGAAATAGCTGAAATCGACAGAATGGAAGATAAGATACTTCTAAGCAATGTTTACGAATGGAATCGCAAAAAGGACGTTGTTGAAAAAACAGATATTCCAGCCAGAACCTTTGATAAGCTTGCAAATGCTACAAGTCTCACAAAGGGCGAGGTGAAAGAAGAATTCATTATAAGGAGACGCATACTTGAATGGATGCTTGAAAACAATATAGTTAAGTGGGCGGATGTAGAAGGCATAATTCAAAAATACTACTTAGACCCTAAAAGCATACTAGATAAGCTCACTAAGTAAGTTTTAGTTCCGCAAGCTTTTTGTAAACTGGCCCAGCTCTTAAAAGAATAGATTCCATAATATCAACACTTTCTACAGGGAAGATTTCCTCAAATTTTATTTCCTTTAGCTTATCTGCAAGCTTTGCAAACTTTACATAAGGCATTCGTTTGTTTCTCGCTAACGTAACATGCGGATTAAAGCGCTCATCCCTTATGCCAAGAAGCTCGCATGCCCTTTTGTTTAACTCTACAATGCGCTCAGCGTTTTTATCAACACCAAGCCAAAGAACTCTATTGCCAAAGCACCCAATTCCTTTAAGACTTGCATCAAAGCGCTCAGCGCTGCTCAAGCTCTGCAACTTTTCCTTCAATTCTTTAACGTAATTCTCAGGCACATAGCCAATAAAAAGAAGCGTTACGTGCAGGTTTTCCTTCTCAACTTTTTTTAGCTCTTTCTCTGGCAACTTTTCCGAGAAAGTAGAATATATCTTTTCCTTGAGCTCTTCTGGCAGGTTTATTGCTAAGAATACCCTCTTCTGATTCATTTAAGCTCAGCCCTTATAATACTTTCAAACTTTTTTAAGCGCTCGAAGTTTGCTTCAATTTTTTCATTAGCGTTCTTCACAACCTCTTTCATAAAGCTCTTGCTTACAATTATTTTATCACCAAACTTTACAGGCAAAGCGATTTCTTCAGTGCCTATAAGCTCAAGTATAAATTTGCCTGGTTTAGCAACAATGATGCCGCCGCGCTTAACTCCAGCCTTATTTTTTATATCAAGTATCTTTTCAGCTTTTTTGAGCGAGCTAGCGCCTATGTGAATTATAAAAGGCTCTGTCTTAAACCAGAGCTCGCAATTCTTAGCATCTTCTATGCCACGCCATACCTCTTCAAAACTAACCTTGCGATGCCACTTCCTATGAAAGCTTGCATCTCTCTTCCTTTTTCCTTTAAGAGCAAGCAACAAAATTCTGCCACTGCAACTTGACGATGTGAAAAAGTGCTTTGTGTTGTTGATGAACTCGCACAGCGGAATTATTGCTTCATCAGCTTCCTGCTTTTTTACAGCCTCCTCAAAGCGCTTTTTATGCCTTCTCTTAACCATCTCAAATCTTATCTTTGCCTCGCTCATATTCTTACCTTTTTCACACTTATGCTCTTGCCCACTTCAATAATAAATGCCCTGCCATCCTTTACAGCAGCAACATTTACGCAAGCAGTATCACCAAGCTTTATTTTTCCATAGGCTTCATGAGCGTGCCCACATATATTGAGCAAAGGTTTTTTCTTCAAAATTATATTCCTGATTGCTATGCTTCCAATATGTTCGTTAGCTGCAGCATCAAGTTTTGTATCCTTCGGCGGAAGATGCGTAACCAAAATAGAGCCCTTTGTTACTAATTTGCTAAGCACCTTTTCAATCTCAAGCTCAGGAAATAGCACGCTGCCTGCAGAGCCTATAAGCCCAAAACCAAAGCCACAGAACTTATAGCCTTTAAATTTAGCACATTTCGCATGCAAGCTTATTTTTCTTTTCTCTAATACACTTAAAACCTCTTGCGTATCCAGATTGCCGGGCACAGCAAATACCTTTGCAAACTCAAGCAAGCTGAGCACTTCGCTAGCATCGCCAGCATCACCATAATTTGTAAGGTCACCGGCAACTATAATTAAATCTATGCTTTTTTTATCCACACGCTCGAGTACTCTATTGAGGCTTTCCAGGCGCTGATGTATATCGCTCAATGCAAGTATGCGCAAGCAGAACACCATTAAGTATTTTTTTACTTCGCACTAAAATTATTACGGTGGTTTAGGTGTTAAAAAGGTTTATTTTTGCTGTTTTGCTCACAATGCTTTTAGCTAATGTAAGCGCTTATATTTATGTGCTAAGCCCGGTTGAGAAAAGACTTCAGGATAACGCTGACCTGCCAATAAAATATGTTCAGCCCGCTGAAACCATTGTTTTTCAGATAGATAGAGAGAACGGCTTTAGGTTGTGGGATTCGGCTATAATTTCAGTTCCATGGAAAAACCAGCTAGAAGTTTTAGATAAAACGCTTGTGCTCAAGCTTGAAGTTCCGAGAGATGAGCCCGAATCTGTAAGAAACGTTACGATCACCTTGCTGGACAAAGAGAGTGGCTACAAAGAAAGCTTCAATGCAGCTATATTTATAAAACACAACTTGGTGAGCGCTAGCTTAAGGGAAAATTTCAAAGAATGCAATACTAATGAAATCGCAGCTTACGAGCTTGTGCTCGTAAATGAAAGCTTAGCTAAGCACGCTGTTAGAATCACAAGCTCATTACCAAAGCAATGGTTCGATAAGCTTGACATTGAACTCGAACCAAAACAGACAAAGATTGTTACGCTAAGCATCAACGCCAACGCTCCTGGTTCTCGAGAATTCAGCTTTTATGTTGACTCATTGCTTTTTGATAAACGTTTTGCCAAGCTGGATGCAAGGATAAGGGTTATACCAACGTTGCTTGGTAAATTCACCGCAAGCTATTTTGGCCTGCCTTTCTTTGCATTTAACCTAATGCCGAATTATTTGCTAAATGCACTCCTTTCAATTTTCAGGTAAATGAAATTGAGCGCGATTCAAATGTCACTAGCAGATTATTGTAAAGAGATAATTGAGCTCATAGAATCAGGAAAGATAAAGAACAAAAGGCAACTTAATGCCGCTAAGTGCAAACTTGCAAAGAAATATTCTCTTCAAAAAATGCCAACAAACCCAACAATAATGCGCTTTGCAAGGAAAAAAAGCACTAAACTTAGGCGTTTACTCACAAAAAAGCCAGTAAGATCGCTTTCCGGAATAAATGTAATTGCAATAATGGCAAAGCCCTACGCATGCCCTGGCAAATGCATCTACTGCCCAAGCAGTCAGATTGGCGTAGCAACACCGAAGAGCTATACAGGTAAAGAGCCCGCAACTATGCGGGCTTTGCAAGCCGGCTTTGACCCAAAAAAGCAGGTTTTAGATAGAATAAGGCAGCTAATAGAAACAGGCCACAACGCAAACAAAATAGAGCTAATTATAATGGGCGGCACTTTTTTAGCCACACCTCTCGAATACCAAAGAAGATTTGTGAAGGAAGCGATAGATGCAATAATTGGAAAGCGCTCAAGGACGCTTGCAGAAGCAAAGTTAAATGCAGAAACAGCTAAGCGAAGAATTATAGGCATAACCTTCGAAACAAGACCGGATTATTGCAGAAAGGAGCATGTTAATAGAATGCTAAGCTTTGGTGCCACCCGCTGTGAACTCGGCGTTCAAATCCTAAACGATTGCGTTTACAAAAAGGTGCAAAGAGGTCATAGCGTTAAGGATGTTGTTTCAGCAACAAGGTTGCTTAAGGATGCCGGTTTCAAGGTTTGCTATCACTGCATGCCCGGCATGCCCTATACAAGCACAAAAGATGATTTGAAATCATTCGAAATGATGTTTTATGATGAGCGCTTCAAACCAGATAATATAAAGATTTATCCATGCCTGGTGCTCAAAGGCACAAAGCTTTATGAGGAATATATAAAGGGCAATTATGAGCCGCTCGATACAAAGAAAGCAGTGAAGCTTATTGCAAAGGTAAAAGAGATGCTCCCTTACTGGGTTAGAGTAATGCGAGTTCAGCGCGATATTCCAACACAACTAATCGATGCTGGCGTAAAGAAAAGCAATTTGAGGCAGCTTGTGCAGGAATACTTACATAAAAAAGGAAAGCATTGCAATTGTATCCGCTGTAGAGAGGCAGCACTTAAAAAATCAAAAGAAGGAATCGATTATGAACTAAGCGAAGCAAAGCTCTTTGTTGAGAAATACAAAGCAAGCAAAGGTATAGAGCTCTTCTTATCGCTGGAAGATGAAAAGCGCGAGCTTCTCTTTGCTTACTGCAGGCTCAGAATTCCAAAGCACTCTTTCAGAAGAGAGATCGCTAGCGAAAATGCAATAATTCGCGAGCTTCGCGTTTTGGGCGAGCCCCTGCTTTTAGGGCAGAGAAAAAGCGAAGCATTGCAGCACCAAGGCTTGGGCGCTAAGCTAGTAAACGAAGCAGAATACTTAGCAAAGGAAGTGTTCGATAAAAAAGGAATGGTTATAATCGCAGGCATAGGAGTAAAAGAATACTACAGGAAAAAATTTGGCTATAAAAACAAAGGTCCTTATGTTTACAAAAAGCTTTAATTATATGATTGCTTATTTTTATTGGTTCTATGCAGCAAACCGACACGCTTACAGCAGATTCTTACGAAGAACTCATGCACTTCGTTGAGAAACATCCGATTTGTTATTATATAATGCGTTCCGCGATCTTCATCCAAGTGCTTAAATCGCTGCAAAATACAAAGGACTTAATTAGGCTACGAATGGCCTTTCCGCATGTTGAAATGCAGGACCTCGAGCAGATTTTAGAGCTACTTCTCAAAGCAGGTGTTATTTCACATTTTCGAGCAGGCAGCAAGGATTTTTACTATACAAACCAAGTTGGTAAAAAATTCCTTGAGCTCTACGAAAAAACCAAAACTAAGCTTTTCGGTAAAACTTCTGAGGACGCCCAGCAGATATAAGGTGCTCGCACATAATTGAAGCCTTTTAAACATTTTCCTAATTAAACATTACGTGGTTTCTATGGTAAAAGCACTTATTGCAACTCTTGGTAAAGGCCGCGGTACTTGGGGGCATGTTGCTAGGCTTATTCAAGAGCAGGATTTTGATCAGATTTTGCTTATAGGGAGCGAATTCAGCAAGCAGAATTTCAATCCAGCAAGGGAATGCGCCTGGCTCCTTATAAACCCTAGAAGCGGTTTCGAAACCTTGAAGGAATCGATAAAATCTGCTTTGCCAGATGCCGAACTTTACGTTTCGCTGATCTCAGGCACTGGTAAGGAACACATGGCATTGTTAGCAGCTTTAAAGGAACTTGGCAGAGAATTCAAGCTTGTAGTACTCACTGGTGATGGGACAAAATACTACTAACGCTTATTTTTTCTTACTTTCTAATACAATTTAATTTATGTTAGAAGTAATTTTTGCTTTACTCCTCATTATTGCCCTGCTTGCCGCTTTGGTAATTTTACTTTATAGGCGTCTCTCCTTGCTTGAAACTAAGCTTGCTGAACTTGCTTCAGAAAAGCAATCTCAAAGTACGCGCTATGGGCTACTTGCAGAGCAGTGGTTGCCTTTAAGCAGCGAATTTCCCTTCGATGCAAGGAACTTTCGCTTTATAGGTTCACCAATAGACGGCATCGTTTTTGAAGACGATCGCATAATTTTCTGCGAGTTTAAATTTGCGAATTCAAAGCTCACGGAAAAGGAAAAACGAATAAAGGAGCTAGTTGAGAAAGGAAAAGTAGAATGGTTTGAATTTACAGCTCGCGATTAGCTAACTTTATATCTGAGCAATGCGGCGATGCCACCTAAAGCTTCAAGCTTTTTCCCTGGCTCGTGCTCAGAATTGAATATATGTATGTTTGCTCTATTTTTTTCCGCTAGCTCCATCATTGGTTCAAGTTCTGCTCTGTTCTCAGCAAGCGCTTTATCCACAATGAGCAGCTCAGCAATAGCTCCGAGCTCAGCCGCTTTCCTTACTTCTTCAGTACCATAAGTAGCTAAGCCATCCTTTGCTATCTCTTCAAGCAACTTTTCCATAAGCATTGCTTCCTTCACTATTTCCGCATGCTCCGTTATTTTTGCCAAAGCATTTCCTTTAATTATTTCATTTACTCCGGCTAAGCCAGCGCTGTTGGTGTTTTCGATGAAAAGATCGCCTTCGAAGCCGCGCTTCTTTAAGAAATCACCAAATTCATTTTTTATAAATCCGGGCCCCGCAACAACAACCGTGCTTGTTACATTATCAAGTACGCTTTTAGCTAGCTTCCCAAAGTATTCCTTCTTCCACTCGGCGCTTTCAAACTGCTTTCCGCTTTTGCCAGAACGTAAGCAGCTTTTAATCTCAAATCCAAACTCCTTCAGCAGAGCAATGCATGCTTCTTCATCATCAAGCACAACAAGCATTATCGGCTTTTTCCTTGTTGCTTTTTGCGCCTTCCTAAGCCTTTCTATTTGGTGCCTTTTTATAGATTTCTTTATTATCGTACACCTCTTATTTAACTCTATCTCTATCGCTTGCATTGACCCTAAAGGAAGCATCTCGTTGTTAGCAGCTTTGATCTTGCCGCTCACCCTAAGCAAACTTCCAAATCTCTGAAAGGAAACCTTTTCAACCTCTATTTCAACAAATACGGTTTTCCTAATAGTCGGCTTCCCTTCCAGGGATAACCTCAATCAGGCAATGTTTCCCATCAATCTTCAATATTCGCATAAAATAAAGCGTGCTAAAAACAATTAAAACCCTTTCATAAAAAGTTTGTTGAATACTGTTTTTCTTTTCTTTAGGAAAGATGTAGAAAGAAATATAAATATTCAACAACCTTTAAATGCATTAAGTATGGCTGAACAAGAGCAGGTAAGAATTGCAGTAATAGATTTTACTAAATGTCACCCTGAAAAGTGCAATTACTTATGCAAACGCATGTGCCCTTTAAATCGCACAGGGAAGGAATGCATAACTGTTGCTAACGACGGAAAGCCAAGAATCTCAGAACAGCTCTGCACAGCATGCAGAATTTGTGTGCACAAATGCCCATTCAACGCGATAAGCATCGTAAATCTAACCGCAAAGCTCATAAATAGAGTTCATTGTTATGGTGAAAATAAATTCAGGCTTTATGGATTGCCAGTGCCGATGCAAAGTAAAGTAATTGGCCTGATTGGTAGAAATGGCATTGGTAAATCTACCGCTTTGAAAATGCTTGCAGGCAAAATTATGCCAAGACCTGATTGTAAGGGCGAAGAAAGCTACGAAGCAATTGTTGAGTTGTTTAAGGGAAAGGAGCTCCAAGCATACTTCGAAAAACTCTCCAAGCAAGGAATAAAAGTTTCCTTCAAACCGCAAGAGATAAATAAAATTGCCGGAGCTTTCAAGGGCAGAGTTGAACAATTGCTTAAGCGATTTGACGAATTAGAAAAGCTAGATGAAGTTGTAGAGGAGCTAAATCTAAGCGATATACTGAAAAGCTCAGTAAGCAGAATCTCTGGCGGCGAACTGCAAAGAGTTGCAATAGCCTGCTGCATTCTCCGCGATGCGGAACTTTACTTTTTTGATGAGCCTTCTTCTTACTTAGATGTTCAAGAGCGCCTGCGAATTGCAAAGATAATAAGAGGGCTAGCAGAAAAAGGAAAGTATGTTGTGGTTGTAGAACACGACTTAGCGGTGCTCGATTACTTGAGCGATTTTGTGCATGTGCTTTTCGGCTCTAAAGGCGTTTACGGCGTAGTAAGTTCGCGCTTAAGCGTTCTAAACGGAATCAATCAGTATTTGGAAGGCTACCTAAAGAATGAAAATATTAGGTTTAGGGAGAAAGAGCTTGTATTTTCCAGAATAGCGGAAAAGCCAGAGAAAAAAGCAAGCTACTTAGCATATCCAGCATTCACTAAAAGTTATGAAAACTTTAAACTTGAAACGCTCGCAGGTACTATAATGAAATCTGAAGTGATTGGCATCTTAGGTCCAAATGCGATAGGGAAAACAACATTTGTTAAGACGCTTGCAGGCATAATAGATTCAGATAAAGGTAAGCTCAATTTAGGCTTAAAGCTCGCATTCAAGCCCCAATATTTAAGGCCGGAAGAAGGCATAACTGTTGAAGAGCTAATAATGCAGAGCTCTCTTGATAGAGAGCTATTCGAAACAGAAGCAAATAAGCGCTTCGCTATTTCTGAGCTTTATGAAAGAAACCTTGAGGAGCTAAGCGGCGGCGAGCTCCAAAAAGTCTCTTTAGCAATCACAATGTGCAAAGAAGCAGACCTTTACCTGCTTGATGAGCCTTCGGCCTTTCTCGATGTTGAGGAAAGACTTAACGCTGCAGAATTTATAAAATCTGTTATTGAAAAGAAGGAAAAAGCTTGCATAGTTGTTGACCACGACCTCTTATTCCAAGATTATCTCTGCGATAGGCTAATTGTTTTTGAGGGCATACCTGCAAAGCACGGCAAAGCATTAGAGCCGCAAAATAAAGAGCTTGCTATGAATAGATTTTTAGCTTCGTTAGATATTACATTCAGAAGAGACCCACAAACAGGCAGGCCACGTGCAAACAAACCTGGCTCAGTAAAAGATCAGGAGCAGAAAAAGCAAGGCAAATACTATTATTTGTAGCTACCAGCAGCTCATTATGGTATATGTAAGAGTTGCTTCGCCGTTTGCTTCCACAGGTACTTCAAACTCGTAGGTATAAGCATCCTTTTGCTTATAGCTATGGCTTGACCTAACTATTTCATTTTCGCCCCATGCCTTCTGTACAACTATTACAGTAATGCTCTCATCTTTATGATTTCTTATATCTACCTCATAACTTTTTCTGACACATTTGTCACCTATGCGTTCTTCATCCGTAGTTTTCTTCTCCGCCACTATATCGAACGCATACCCCAGGAAAAGTCTCACTTCTTCATCCTTCGGTGTGTGCTCTATAGAATCCTCGCCCACAAACTGAAGCATGCCTCTAGAATCTTCCTTATAAACACGCACCGTTCCTTTAGGCAATGGCACGCCTAAACCATTTTCCTCAGCGTTTTTGAAAGAAACCATCACTTTTACCTTGTTGCTTTCATTCTTCTGCCAATAGTAGCTTGTGCCTGTATCAAAAACATACTCCTTCTTCAACGGTATGCTTTCAGCCTTCAGTAAACTTATCTGCTTCGTTTCGTTGTTCTTTATATCCGTCTTTCTCTCTAGCGTGTACATATGATACTCAAACAGCGCTTCCTCTTCAAATTGTTCCGGTGTAGGAGCAGCACCCACTGATTCATAGGGCAGTTTTCTATAATATTCCTCTTCAGGCTTTACTAAGTGCAGTTCACCAGCAATAAGCTTCAGGCTTGTGTTTGGGTAGCTCGTTCCAGATTTATTGTTTATAGTTACCCAGCCCGTTAATTCTGCTCTGCTATCGCTAGCATTTACTCTAGCAACGTAGCTCGCTTCCCAAGAGATTCCAGATGTTAGGTAGCTTGTTTGCGTTCTATGTAAGCCCGCTTGCTCGGTATAGAGCTTCCACACAAGCGTAGGTTTTGTGAGCAACCCTTCAGGCAATTCTGGAAACTCAATTCGCTTAGCCTCTTTTATTGCAATTATTTTCCCCTCGCTTTCAAGCACAAGTCCAGAGCTATCATAGCTCAAAAGCCTTCCAATAAAAATATTATCATCAGGAGCTTGCACTGTTATTACTTTATCTATATACTTCTGAAGTAATTTCTCCAAACTCACTAAATCATACTCATAGTTCTGTTCAACAACAAAAGCATTAGGATCTGTTAAATCAGTAAAAAGTACACTATCCGCCTTAATCTGCTTTGCAATATCTTCATAGCGCACCAGATTTAGACCATTTTCAAGCTCAAGGTTGCGAAATTCCTTTACCAGAGCAAGGTCCTGATTGTATATTGTGAGTTCTGTGCCTTCCTTATTGCTTGAACTTTCTCCGGCAAAGCTTGCGACTATTTCAGCAGGCTTCTTTGCGGTAACAACTGAAACAACGCTAGCGATATTCACTTCGGGCTGTTTTATCAACGTATCTTCAAAATCACTTTCCACAGGTTTTTGTTCATGCTCCGTAGAAGGGAAATAATAAACAAAAACACCAGCGAACACTATTGCAAGGATAATCGCAAAAGCAACCAATTCATTTCTCCCAGGCATGCTAATATAAGCGTTAAATTTCATTAAAAACCTTTTGTTTTTGTTAGGTTTTATCCGAATTTTAAACGAAACATCTTTTGTATTTTTCTCACAATGATAAAAAATATGCTTGATTTTAAGGATAGAGAAAAAATTGAAGCATTAAAGGAAAAAGTGCCAAGCGCATATTCCTTAGAAGCACTTAAAAAAGCATTTCTAGATGTAATAGAAAGGAACACCGCCAACCTAGGTAAATGTGCAGTACTTTTCTCTGGCGGCATAGATTCCACAATAGTTGCGTATGCGGTAACTTCCAGAGTTAAAAACACGCTCCTTTATTGTTGCGGCCTGCCAAAAGCAAGCAGCTTTGCAAGAGCTGAGCAAGCAGCGAAGCGCTTAGGTTTAAAACTCAAAAAGATCGAGATAAATAAAGAGAAGCTTCCTGAGCTTGTGAAAAAAACAATCGAAGCAATAGGAACGCAAGATAAGCTTCAGGTTCAAATTGCGCTACCTGAATTCATCACAATGCAAGCTATAAAAGAAGATTCTTTTAAAGTTGTTTTTTGTGGTCAGGGCGCAGATGAGCTATTCGCAGGCTACAATGAGTTTCGCTTCGTTTTAAAGGAAAAAGGCTTTGCAGGCGTACAAGAACTCATTTGGAAAAAGCTCTTTGAGATGTATGAAAGAAATCTAAAGCGAGATTTAGCTATTGCAAATTATTTTGGTTTAGAGCTAAGAGCGCCTTTCCTTGATGAAGAATTTATTTTGCAAGCGCTTGCATTTCCACCAGAAGAGAAAATACATTCAGAGAGCGATTTAATACGAAAGCATGCGTTGCGCAAACTGGCAGAGGCATTAGGTATTCCAAAAAAGCTCTGCTATGAAAAAAAGAAAGCAATACAATACGATACAGGCTTAGCGAAAGAAGTTGAAAGAATACTTAAAGGCAGAAATTAGTGGTTCGAATTAGCTAATATCCAAAGTATAGGATTGTAGATCCCTTACCTGCGGTGGCGATGCTGACTCAACCCTTTTCTCAAATACAGCCTCTTTCGCATAGCTGACCTTAAACGATGTTTTGGTACTCTTTCTAAGCTCCTGCTCGCATTTCAAATCGATTGTGACTATTGCTTCATTGTTAGCTGCCCCGGTTTGATAGTTGAATGAATCTAGTGTGCATTGGAACCCAGATTCATTCGATATAGCAGTGAGCGCATTGTTTAGGTAGCTTTCAACTTGGTTGCCTGCCCCGTTAATGTCTGTGCCGCCGCTAGTTTGTGCATAATCTGCCAGAGCATCAGCAGTGGCTTTATCTAGTACGAAGCGCGCATTCTGCCAGATGCGTTTGGTTTCAAGCATTAGGTTAGCGTAAATACTTGCTTTCCATTCATTTGTTGTGCTCAAGCTTGGGTAAATCACCAGCGCTAATGCTGCAAGCGCAATCACCGCAACAATTCCAACGTAAATTCCGCCTTTTTTATTCATCAGCTCACCATTGTAGAGGTAAAGCATTTTTGATACGTGCTTACAGATGTTGGCGTTGCATCGCTATTTGGTTCGAGCTTAAAGTACTTGCTGCAAACATAGAATTTCTCATTGTATATGGCACCAATATCATCATTGCTTAGCACATTCTTGTATAATGCTACAACAGTTTCATCTCTAGCAATCTTTTCCATAGATTCATAGTAGCTCTTCTCACTTGTTTTTCCCCTTACAAAGGTTGCCCAAGCAACTGCTAAGGCAATTATAATTGTGACTGCAGCAAGCGCATCGATTGTGAATACAAAGCCTTTCTGTTTCATTTTATTTCCTCCACACATAGATTGTTATAGTATCTCTCGAACAGCCACCAGTGCCCTTAAAGCATTGTTCGAGCTCAGCCTTGCTTATGCTTCCGCTGCGCAACATAACAACTCTTTTTTCAGAATATATTGTTCTATAATCGCTTGGCAAAGCATCACCCGCGCTGCCTGTAGACCATTCAACCCTAACTCCAAAAATATTATTCAGCAAAAGCTTCTGGTTCAAATTTGTTAGTTTTGAGGTGTCAATACAATTTGTTATGTAGAAATTATTTCCGGTATCTGTTGTTACCTCGCACGTGGTTTCTTCGCTTGTGACCAACAGTTCTGCGGCAGCGCTTCCAACAGCTTTTGTTTCATATATTAGTTCATCCTGCTTCAAAGTATAGAAGTTTGCTTCGGCTACTCTAAATGCATAGCCCAAAGCAAGCATTAGCAACACTAACGAAAGCACCGCATCCAAGCTTAATAGTTGCCCCTTTCTATTAATTCTCATCCATATCACGTATACCTAATTACCATTTCCTGCGTACACTTATTACCACTAATAGTTATGTTGTTTGGCTTTACTATTGCGGCTCTTTCCGCAATCTCTTTTCCCTTATCGATTACTTTAATCTCAATCACATAGAAGCGTATTTCTGCTGTGCCGTCGCTAAGCGCAGAGCTGCTCGCTATAATTTCTGCAAGCTGATAGGCAATTCTTTTCTCCTGTGCTCTTATAAGAATCTCATTCTGATTTTTTACAAAGTTTTGCTTCACTGCAAGAAGTGCAACTATAAGTACAAGTATGTAAAGGAATGTGAAGATAAAATCGATTGTAAGCTGTCCTCTGTTCACTTTTCGCTTCAACATGCTATACGATAAATGAAAAAAGAAGTATTTAAATTTACCTTTATACAACTTCTTAATTTACATGATTGAACCTCTAAGAGTTGATCTATGGAAAATCT
>JAFCEU010000099.1 GCA_017608995.1 Candidatus Iainarchaeum sp.
GAAACCTGCTCAGCCAAAATCAACGCTTGCAAGCACAGGCATCTATATGTATCCTAAAAGAGTGGTTGAGCTGCTTGAGGAGTATGCTGAAGCAGGCCATTGCTTGGATGCCCCAGGCAACTTTATCCAATGGTTGCATAAGCGCACTGACGTTTACGCACATGTATTCAAAGGAAAGTGGTTTGATATCGGTTCTATAGAGTCGCTTGAAAAAGCCAGGAAGGTGCTAAAATGCGAGCATTAGTTACTGGCTGTGCAGGCTTTATTGGTTCGCACCTCTGCGAATTCTTAATTGAAAAGGGCTACGAAGTTATAGGTGTTGATAATCTATACACCGGCTCTAAGCAAAACATATCCTCATTACCAAAAGGGCAATTCACCTTCATAAAAAAAGATATCACTAAACGATTGAAAATAAAAGGCAGCTTGGATGAGATTTATAATCTGGCTTCGCCGGCTTCACCAGTTGCTTATCAGAATGCACCGCTTGCCACAATGTTCACAAATTCTATCGGCGTGAAAAATACGCTTGAGTTGGCATTAGAAAAAAATGCTATCTTTCTGCAGGCATCAACTTCAGAGGTCTATGGAAATCCTTTAATACATCCGCAAAAAGAAAGCTATTTTGGCAACGTAAATCCGGTTGGCCCAAGAGCGTGCTATGATGAATCAAAAAGGTTTGCGGAAGCATTGACTGTAAACTACAGTCATGAATTGGGAGTGGAAACAAGGATTGCAAGGATATTCAATACCTATGGCCCAAGGATGCAGGAAAGCGATGGCAGGGTGATACCCAATTTCATAATGCAGGCTCTAAAAGGTGAGCCCATTACTGTTTATGGAAGAGGTCAGCAAACAAGGTCATTTTGTTATATTAGTGATCTAATTTCAGGGCTTTACAAGCTCATGCATACAAACTACATCATGCCTGTAAACCTAGGCAACCCTAGAGAAACAAAAATAATCGAGCTAGCTAAGCTCATAAAAAAACTGACAAACTCCAAATCAAAGATTGTTTTTACAAAGATGCCGATAGATGACCCGATAAGAAGAAAGCCTGATATAACGCTTGCTAAAAGACTCCTTAAATGGAAGCCGAAGGTTGCACTAAAAGAAGGCTTAAAGAAAACAATAAAATGGTTTAAAGAGGAGTGTCTCTAAATTTTGAGCTTTTTCACTTTATCTTTTAGTGTCTCTTCATGCGCTTTCTTAACTGCTTTTTCAAGTGGCGTTTTCCTCTTTTCGTACTCTTTATATATATAGAAACCTGCTCCTGCAAGAATTGCAAGCACTACAATGATCAAAATGATAGAGCCTATATCGATGCCTGGTTTAGCTCCAACCGCAATTTCAACACACTCGCCTGCCTTGCACTCTTTATTCTCGCCACAAATAGTGCCATCTGGCAAATTTTCATATACGCATTCGCCAGTACTTGGATCACAACTTGCCTTTTTACACAGCTGCTGTTCGCACGCAACATCTTTGCATAAATCAATTGGAGCCTCCTCAAACTCTGCAATAAATGCCGATTTCCATTCTTCAGCGGCCTCTGTATTCACATCTTCTTTTATAACATAGCGTAGCTCAATGGTTTGGTTAGCGTCTAATTCCGGCACTAAGAATTTTAATACTGGGTCTGCCTCAACTATTTCAAACGCAAGGTCGCTTTCTATAACATTTTCATCCACGTGCTCTAAGACGTTCTTTGGTATTGCCTCTACCACCTTTACATTTAATAGCTTTTTTCCAGTTAACTTTCGCATAACCGTGGTTTTGGAAAGTGCTTTCGTTGCTGCCTCTATCGCTTTTTCACTAGCGCCCACCTTCTCGAGAAGTTCTTTTATTTCGGTTGCGCTTGGCTTCTTCACTATTGTTTTTTCAAATATCTTTTCTATCTTTTTAGCTCCCTCTGGAGTTTCTTCCGGGCTTGGAGTTTCGCTCGGCGTTTCCGTTGGTGTGGGTGTTGGAGAAGTGCCAGTTGTTGTGGTGCTTGTAGTAGTTGTTGTAGTAGAAGGCGTACTCGTTGGTGTGGGTGTTGGAGTAGTTGGGCATGAACCACAATCAGAGCTACAGTTTGAGCATGTTTCCCCATTAGAGCAATAACCATCACCACAAACTGCATTTGTGGTTATTGTGCAGTTATAATCGTTTGGATCATTATAAGAAGAGGAGATCTGGAACAAAAGCGTCTCAGTGCAAGCATCAATCGCATTAAAATCATAGCTCAAAGCAACCTGACCGCCAGCATTAATATCTTGACTCCAAGAAGCTTGGCCTGCCACAAGCTGCAGACAGTCAGAGTTATAGTCTGCAACACTTACTTGAGCGTTTGTAACATCGCCACCGGTATTTTTTAATATAAAACTTATTGTAACAGTTTGTTGAACATTAATATCTGTAGAAGAGCAGCTTTGGTTTGAAACCTCTATAAAAGGAGGTGTAAGAACACTTAGCTGAGTTGTTGTGCTTGCAGTTGCACCACCACTAGCAGTAAATGTTATTGTGTAAGGCTCTGTGGATGCATTATCCCCGGTAACAACCCAGCTCAACGATTGGGATTGGCCTGCAGAAAGTGATGCAATAATCTGACTTGTTGAGCCCGAGGTGCTTAAACCAGCAGGCAATCCTATTGTGATGGTGCTTAAACCAGCAGGCAATCCTATTGTGATAGTAATATTGTTTGCAGATGTCCCGCTCGCTGTTGCTGTAACAGTAACAGTTGTTGATTCGCCCTGATATATAGGGTCAGGTGTATTGGCAGAGAGCGTTACCGCTGCGCTTACCGTGTAAAGAAGCATTAAAAAGCAAATCCAGATAAAAATATTTTTCCTCATTTTTTTACCCCCT
>JAFCEU010000100.1:0-1705 GCA_017608995.1 Candidatus Iainarchaeum sp.
TGCAGATAGAGCTAACGCAAGATCGCGAGCTTGAGGTTGTGCTTGAGAAGGAAGCTTTTTTGAGAATAAAAAGCATCGAAATGCCTGCTGAGCTTATATGCCCCTCGGTAGCGTATGGAACGATTACTATCGAAAATTTGAGTGATAAAGAAGAGCAGGCAAGCGTTTCATTTGACGGTTTTTCGGGTTTGCAGCTTTCCTTAGTCCCAAAAACAGTATTAGTGCCTGCGCAACAGCAGGCAGTAGCAACTATTGAAATAAAATGCAATAGAGTTTCCAGCGAAAAGGAAGCTAGCGGTTATGTAAGCATTGAAGGCCTGCAGGATAAAAATTACTTTACGATAAAGCTTCTACCTACACCAGAAATATATTTTGAAAAAGAACTTAGCGTTGAGCTTGACGCTAATGAAAGTACTGAGCAAAGCATTGTGTTCCAGAATAAAGCAGGGTTTAAAGTAAGCGGCTTGTTGCTTAGAATCGAAAGTGTGAAAGAAAAAGACGCTGGCGTTGAATTAAACGACGTGTTATCTTTTAATGAGGAAGTTGAACTGCTTGAAAAAAAGCTTTCATTCGAACCAAACGGAGTCGAAAGAGTAACGCTTTATATAAAAGCGCCAAAAACAAATAAAGATGTAATGCTTATAGGCAAGCTCGCGCTTGAAGCGCCTTTTTATCCAAAAGCTCAGGAGATTTCTATCACAATTAATGTAAAAGGAGTTGCAGAGGAAGGGTAGCGAAACATTTTTATTCTATAAAAAAGTGTATTGATTATGTTTGATTTTTACCTTGGGTTTGGCGCTGGCATCGTACTGGGGCTTGCATTGATTTTTGTTTTAAATAAACTGCTACCCTGCAGTCTTTTACATCGTAAGAAAATTAGAATAATGGAAATTCTCAGACCGCCAAATATCTTCGGCGGAGCGGCTTCAAACGCTGTAGAACTCATCCGGTTCAAAGGTGCTGATGGGTTAGAACTTTTAATCCCTCCGCGATTAAATGAAATAAATAAGAAAAAGGAAGAAAGGATAAGCGCTAGCATAGCATTATTTACTGGTGAAAATTTAACCGGCTATTTTAATCTTTTCACAAGACTCCTATTCCTATTTGAAGACAAACCAATATTTTTGACAATAAAAGAACGCGATCTCACAAAGTTTAAAAGACACCCGAATGTAATGATATCGATATTTAAACCGAAGAGCATAATTGAAAATCAGCTCAGAGTGCTAGAGTATCTTTTTATGAGGAGAATAATACCAGAGCAGGAATTTAAAAAGAAGGTTTCTGAGCTGAAAATAAAAATGGCGAATATGCCCGAAACTGAAGAGAGTTATGCTGAATATGAATATTTCTCAACACCGGAAAGCATACTGAAAGATTTAGAAGTGTTTTCCTCGCTCGTGAAGGAGCATGGGCTTGCAATGTTTACAATGATAGATGAACTAATGCTCAAAAATAGTAACCAGGCATTGAACTTCTTAGAGCGTGCCGCTAAAATATGTGCAAAGAATAGAACACCTATCGTTTTTACATTAGAAGAAGGGATTGCTCCCAAAAATTTGGTAAACGAAATCAAATCCTATTGCGACCTTATAGTGAAAACATATATAAAGGATTTCAAGCGCATTGTCACTGTTTATAGCCAAAATAAAATCATACCTGAGCTTGACTATGAAAAGGTGAAAGAGGATTATAGAAAATTCCT
>JAFCEU010000100.1:1750-2267 GCA_017608995.1 Candidatus Iainarchaeum sp.
ATTTATGAATATTTTTATTACCGGAAAGCCCGGTTGTGGAAAAAGCACTTTAGTGAGCGAACTTATCGAGCTTGTAGCTAAAAAAGAAATTGCTTATTGTGGCATTTTGACTCCAGAAATAAGAAAGAATGGGCTAAGAATTGGTTTCAAAATAATTGCTTTGCCAGATAAAGAAGAAGAAATTTTAGCGAGCACCGAGCTGCGCTACCCGAAAGTATCCAAGTATGGGGTTAATGTTGAAGGCATAGATAGGATAGTGAGCATTGTTGAAAGAAACTTAAGTAAAATAGATATAGTTTTTATTGATGAAATTGGAAAAATGGAGATGTTTTCGGAAAAGTTCAAAGAATTTTTACTTGAAGTTTTGGAAAATGATAAGAAAGTTATTGCTACTCTAAACCTCGCATTGCTAAAAGAGTTCAAAGAGTATGGAAAAGTATTCTGGCTTACAAGAGAGAATTATGAAGATGTAAAACAATCTTTACTAAAAATTTTATTTTAGGGGATATTGCAGATT
>JAFCEU010000024.1 GCA_017608995.1 Candidatus Iainarchaeum sp.
GCTGGCTTTGTGGCTGCAAGCATATTCTATGCGCTAAGGAAGGATCGTGAATTGGAACTTAGGCTTACGACAGCCCTGCTCGTGCTTATGCTTGTTTGCGGTGTAGGGGCAGCAAGCTACTTTGTTTTGCAGAGGCCACCAAGCCTGGAAACACAGAGGGAATGGAAAAATACTTTGCACTGGATAAGGGATAACACTCCGAAAGATGCGAAGATGTTCAACTGGTGGAGTTATGGCCACTGGCTCACATTTATTGCTGAGCGCAATGTGTTCGCAGACAACAGGAACATAAATTGGCAGGTAAGCGATGGCGAGTTTGCGCGCTTTATTATTTCTGAAGATCTTAATGAAGCACTTTCAATAATAAAGAAATACAAACCTGATTATATCGTTCTTTCAAGCGATATGTTTTCTGGTTTTAATTCAATGTTTATTTATGCATACAATATCCACAGAGATGAACTGCTTACTACCCCCGGGATAAAGGAAAAGATCTATTCCAGCTATGCCACATACAGCAGGTGTAATGCAACAAAGCAAGGCACTTATAGCTGTTCAGGCCTCACTAGGGAGATTTCCGAAGAGGAGATGGCATCGCTGCCAGCTGTATGGCAAGCAGTGCCAAATCAGCTTAAACAAAACCAATTGCCAGAATGGGTTTACAGGGATGAAAACAACTTAGCGATAGCAATTCTGGGTCCAACAGTAAATAGTTCAATGCTTGCCAAGCTATGGTTTAGTGCCCCAGAGCTTCAGGATTACTTTGAAGAGGTACACTCTGAATTTGGTAGCGCTGCAGTTAAGATTTTCAGGGTAAAAAAGAAGGTATTTGAGTGATGGGATGCTCATTGTAAGTGCGCTGGTATTTTTTTCCTCTTTTTTCTTTACGCTTGCCTCACTACCCTTACTTATTACAAGGCTTAGGAAGCGCGGCTTGCTTGGCATAGATATGAATAAATATTCAAAACCAAAAGTGCCAGAGCTAGGCGGCATCTCTTTGGTTTTAGGCTTCAGCTCTGGAGCAATGCTTGCAATCTTTCTCCACACCTACCTGCATCTTATTAGGCTAGATCTAACAGTGTTGCTTGCAGCATTTTCTACCATAATAATAATCGCTTTTATTGGACTTGTTGATGATTTGATTGGTTGGAAACAGGGCATAAAGCAGTGGCAGCACGCTTTGCTGCCTTTGTTTGCTGCATTGCCTTTAATGGCGGTAAAAATAGACAACCCAGCAATGCATATTCCTTTTATAGGATCCTTGCCTGAGACTGTATTTCTGCCAGTCTTTGGCAGCATCAGCTTTGGTATAATTTATTCGCTAATCCTTGTTCCAGTGGGCATTACCGGGGCGAGCAATGCAACAAATATGCTTGCTGGCTTAAATGGTCTTGAAGCAGGTCTTATTTCCCTAATACTCACAACCCTTGCAGCAGCTTCTTTTGTAGCTAATGAGATGGAGGCGTTCATTGTTGCTTTAGCACTGCTCGGTGCTTTTATTGCATTTCTCCGCTTTAACTGGTATCCTGCGCGCGTATTTGGCGGCGATACGCTAACTTTAATGGGTGGTGCAGGCATCGCAAGCATTGTTATAATAGGGGATATGGAAAAACTTGGCGTTTTTCTGATGCTTCTGTATTTCATCGAGCTTATCCTAAAAGCCAGAACAAAATTCAAAGCAGAATCCTTTGGCATTCCACATAAGAATGGTGTTTTGAAAGCACCAGAGCGCATAGGCTCTTTAACGCACGTTGTGATGCGCTTAGGCAGATTTACAGAAAAACAGGTTGTTTCCATTCTATTAACCTTGCAAGCAATTGTCTGCATAATAGGTTTTTCAATGTTTTTGTTATTTTGAACTGCAAACGAAACGATTATAAAGAGTACTTTCTTCATTATTTAATATTAAATAATGTTAAATAAAATTAAATAATATAAAGAAGGTGTTTGAATGGTCCTTAAAACCTTTAATATTCAGGAAGATGTGTATAAAAAATTCTCCAAATTTTGTAAAGAGCATGGTTTAAGCATGAGTAAGCAGATAGAACTTTTTATGAGGTCTTTTTTGGAAGAGGAGCCCAAAGCTAGAAAAGAATATCTCGAAAAATTGGAACGAATAAGAAAAGGCAGGTTTATTGGAGTAAAAAGTTTTAGTGAGCGCTACGGGCTTTAAGTATGAGGTATAAGCTATTGGTTTCTGCTGAAGTGGATAAAAAATTCAAAAAACTTAGAAAAAAGTCAAAGAAGAGGTTGCAGATCATTAGCAAGAAAGTACAACAGATTCTACAAAACCCTCACCACTTTAAACCCTTAAGAGGCGATCTAAAAGGGGCTCGGCGCGTCCACATCAACAAATCGTTTGTTTTGATCTACGATATAGATAAGAAAAAGAAGCTTGTCAGAATTTTAGACTATGATCACCATGATAGGGTCTATAAAAGGGAGTAGTTTTGTATGGCTACATTTTTCAATGTTTTTGTTGTTCTAATTTTTAGGTGTTTTGATGCAGGTTTGTTTGGCTTGCTCTGCTGGCGGGCATCTAACAGAGCTTTTGCAGCTAGAAAAAGCATGGCGCAACTATAAACACTTTTATGTTTCAGATCGCAGAGCGAATGCAATCGAACTTAGCAAAAAGAAAAAGGTTTACTTCGTTGTGTGCCCGCGAAGGAATCCCTTGAAGCTCCTCACAAATTTCATCCAATCATTTTTCATATTTCTGAAAGAAAGGCCAAGCGTTGTTATAAGCACCGGGGCTGATACCGCAATTCCAATATGTTTAATAGCAAAGCTTTTTCACAAGCGCGTTGTTTTTATTGAATCCTTTTGCAGAATAAAAGAGCCGAGTTTGAGCGCGCGCATAATGTACCGCTTGGCGGATCTCTTCCTGGTGCAATGGCCTGAGAACCTAAAATTTTTCCCTAAGGCAGAATTTGCAGGAAGTGTGTTTTGATGCGTATTTTTATTGCTTTAGGAACACACCCTCAGCAATTCAACCGCTTGCTTAAAGCCCTCGACCGCTTAGTTGCTGGCAAGAGGATTAAAGGAAAATTATTCGCACAAATTGGCAATTCAAGCTATGAACCAAAAAATTTTCCATTCGCAAAATTCCTCAAACCAAAAGAATACGAGCGCGAAATGAAATGCGCTGATATAATCATTTCGCATGCAGGCGCAGGCTCAATAATAACCGCTTTAAAGTATGAAAAGCCGCTCATAGTTGTTCCTCGCTTGAAAAGGTTTAATGAGCATACAGACGATCATCAGATAGATTTAGCAAGGGCGCTTGATGAAAGAGGCAAGGCAATAGCGGTATTCGATCTGCGCAATTTAGCCCAGGCAATACGAAAGGCAAAGCGCTTCAAGCCCAAAACAAAGAGTGCCAGAGCAAAACTTATTAAAAGAATTAGAACTTTTTTGGAGGAATGCACTTGCGAATGAAGAGGCGTAAAAAATGGCCAAATGCGAGCATTGTAATCGCAACATATAATAGAGCAAGCACTTTACGCAAAGTGCTAAAAGCAATGCTAAAGCTTAGCTACCCAGCAAAATACGAAATAATCGTTGTGAACGATGGCAGTACAGATAATACAAAAGAGATGCTTGAGAAAGAGTTCAGCAAAGAGCCAAAAATAAAGATAATAAACTTCAGGAAAAATAAAGGCGTCTGCAAGGCACGCAACGCGGGCATAAAGAAAGCCCGCTATGAAATAATTGTGAATATGGACCACGATTGCATTCCAAGCAAAACATGGTTAAAAGATCTGCTGAGCGGCTTCACAAGTGGTAAAGTAGGCGTAGTATCAAGCTATGGTGGCTTCGGCGGCACAAGTACAGCATTTCGCAAGAAGCTTCTGGAAAAAGTTCATGGCTATGATGAAGAGTATCGCTACTACCGCGAAGATACAGATCTAACATTTAAAATAATGGAGCTCGGCTACGAATACAAGCTTGTAAAAGCTGATTATATTCACGACCATGTTGAAACAAAGCCAAAGAATTTGATTGCTTTAGCAAGATATGTATTGCAGCGCCTGCGCTATCACCAGAACGATGTTTTACTCTACAAAAAACATCCAAATGAACTAACGCGTAAATTTTTGGATATAAAGTTTGGCTTTTTGGTCAATCCGATGTATGATTTTAAGGTAGCTACCGGGCTCTGGAGGAAAAATGGCAAACTGAGCCTGAGCTCGCCTCGCGGAATTGTTTTTATAGAAAACAAGACTCCTCTGCACACGTTAGCGATAGTTCTTTTAGGAATCGCTTACGTTATTGCGGTAAAATCTGCACGCTTAATCGCAAGCATAAAATTCGGAAAGCTCCTTATTTAGTTTTTAGGTTATTTTTATAGGTATTTCGCTGAGCCGAACTAACTCATAAGAATCCTTTGCAAGCCCCCTTATTTCAATACCATGCCTTGCTAGCTCCCGGCATAATTCTGGCGCTCGCAGGATATCCGCTTTTCCAAAATTTATATACGCTCTTCCACCTTTTTTAAGGTGATTTAGGAGGTTTTCAAGTGCTTGCCAAGGATTGCTTGAATGCACAATCATCCCGACTGAAAATATTACATCATATTTTTTGCCAAAATTGTATGCTTCTACAGCACCCACCCTTACTTTTATATCTGCTTTTCTCACCCTTCTTTCGAATTCCTTTCTTAATTTTTTCAGCCTTTCAATATGTTCCTTTGCATTTTCAGTCAATGCCTTTTCTTCTTTCAATTTCTTTTCTAATCTTTCCAGCTGCTTCACTGTGAGCGGCCTAGCAAGCGTTATTCCTTCCAGTTCTAATTTTTCTCCAAAAATCTCCCCTAACTCCTCTAAAAATTCGCAGGTCCCACAGCCAGCGTCTAATATTCTAAGCCTTCTCTTCGCTTTCAATTCATTTCTTAGAAGCTCTCCTATGTTTTCTCTACTGAATATTCCAAAAATCTTTTTGTTATAATCCTCAAGCCCTCTTCTGAGAAACCACTCATGTGGCAAAAACTTTACTGCTGTGCGATCTCCAATTTTTTTAATCCTGTGCTTGTACCCTCGATCGGCAGCCCTTATATTCCTTATTCCTCTCGCGATTTTAGCTCTTTCTACATTGCTTCTTCTTGCTATTTTTCTACGCATTTTTTTCACACTATATTCTATAAATCCTTCTTCTTCTCAGGGGCACGATTCCTCTGCGCCCCCTTTCCTTACTTCTAAATATTTTAAGAGGGGAAATATACTCCTTTCCCTCTTTTCTCCTCAAGGCACTTGATATTAATATGTGCTGTCCTGGCCTTAATATCTCCGTTATCTCCCTAAGGGCCTGTTCATTTATATGTAAAAGTTTTGAAGGAACTACTATAATATCTGCCCCATAAAGCCCTATCATCCTACTTAAATCAGCACACACAGCAATTCTAACCTTTTTTCCAGCTATGTTTATCTCTGGGAATATTGCTTGCTTTGTTTTTATCGCTCTCCTTTCCCACAATGCACTTCTCTTCATCCACCTCAACAGAACCTTTTTCATCTCTTCAGGTGTTTTGGCAATGCGTTTTGCAATCTTCCTTTCAGACTCCATAAATTTGACTCTGCCCTTGGAATTGGTAGCATACATAAGCTTTGGATAAACCTTGTACTTTGCTTTTCCAGCGCGTTCCGCTGGCTCTACAATATACCCTGTTACTGAAAAGTCTCTTTTTACTCTACCATGCTGCTCTGCAATGGCAAAGAATACATACACATTATCAGGCAAGCCTCTGCTTATTTCTCCAACAATTCGCTTAGTCTCCTTTCTTGTAACCAATCTGCTTCCTAAGACAGCTTCATCAAAGACCACAAGCAGAGGCTTCTTCTTTTTTACCTGGCCGCTCCAGTTTAGAACAAAACGCTTGAATACCTCAAGGTTTTTGAATTCTCCCGGAACAAACCTCACAAACAGGTCCATATACTTGTTTAATAATTGGTTCTTTTTAATAGTTTGGCTGTTGTTAATTATTTATGGTTCTTGCTGTTCGCGAGGTTTTTGCAAAAAGCATTCTAAACAAATCCAAAGTTATGGACTATTGCATAAACCCTTATGTTGGTTGTGAGCATGCATGTGTTTATTGTTATGCACGCTTATTTATGCCTCGCTATTCTAAGCATAAGGAGAAATGGGGCTCATTTGTTGATGTAAAAATAAATGCTGCTGAGATCCTCAAAAAGCAGATTAAAAAAGCGGAAAAGAAACCTGTTTGGATCTCGGGCGTTACCGATCCTTATCAACCACTTGAAGCAAAATATTCGCTCACTAGAAAGTGCTTAGAGGTTTTATTGCACGAACAATGGCCCATAACCATTCAAACAAAATCTCTGCTGGTGCTGCGCGATTTGGAACTATTAAAACGATTTAAACAGGCAGAGGTCGGCTTTACTATCACAACAGATCGCGAATCCATTGCAAAGTTGTTTGAGCCAAATGCACCAGCGATAAAGGAAAGAGTAACAGCATTGCAAAAATTGCATGAAGAAGGCATTAGGACATTTGCCTTTATAGGGCCTATACTTCCATGCGATGCTGAACACCTAGCTTCCATGCTGTTTGATAAAGTTGATTATGTGTTCCTCGATAGAATGAATTATAAAAGCACAATAGAAAAATTCTATAAGGAGCACACACTCGAATACGCGTTAAAGAGCGAATTCTTCAAAGAAAAGAAGCAAAGTTTTTTATCTGCTTTTCATGATGCGGGCATAGAAGCAAAAGCTCTTTTTTAATTTGGCGTAACTCTACAAGAGTTTGATTTCATTGGAGCTTGTTCTTCTAAAACAATATGCGCCCCGTGCCAGTTCTGTGATATTTATCCCTTGCCTTTCCAACCTTTCTTTCAGTTCAGGATTCCCTTTCAAAAAGTCAGCAACCCCAAAATTTATGTAGGCTTCTCCACCTCGCTTAAGGTGGTTGAGAGTATTTTCTAGAGCCTGCAAAGGATTTATCGTATGCACAAATGTTTCCGTTGAAAAAATCAGATCGTATTTTTCTCTATACTTATGGGTTTCTGCCAGCCCAATATGCACTTTAATTCCGTGCTTTTTTATTCTTTCACGTATCTTCATACTTGCTTGCTTTACTTCCTCAAAAACCCTCTTTTCTTCCTCATCTAATGGCCTTTTCCTTTCTGCTTCTACCTTTTTTCTAAGCTGTTCTAGCTTTTCTGGGGAAAAGGGCATTGCAAGCGTAATGCCATGAAGCTCTATTCTGTCCTTGAAGATTCTTCTGAGCTCCGCTAAGAAACGGCAAGAGCCACAACCAACATCAAGAATGCTGAGCCTTTTTCTGCCTTTAAGCCTTCTTTCTATAACGCGTATTAGTTCCCCTCTTTTCTGGCCAAATATACTCTTATTATACCCTTTCACCCCTCTTCTATAAGCCCAGCTTCTTATAAAAGGTTTTTCCAATACTCCATAATAGCCCCGGTCTGTGCTCCTTAGGTGCCTTACTTTTCTCCCCACAATTTGCCGGAGCTCTTTTTTTAGCTGCAGTTTTCTTTTTCGCGCCATTGGCATCATAGAATAATGGGTTCAAATAGCTTAAAATCTTTCGATTGATTTGAATCAAACCTTGTTTTTTATAATCTCTTTCAAGCATTTCTCAACTTCCTCTTCGCTTAACCCAAGCTCCTTTGCAATCTCCGCTACGCTTTTACCCATAAATTGCATATGCACAATAAGATTTTCAGTATATTTATCCATCAGATTCCTCCACTTCAAATTTTCACCTGCTTTTTGCGTCTTCTATATTCTCTGGATGCGCGCCTTGCTTTTATTTTCTGGCGAATTTTCCAGCGCTCTGCCAACCTTCTTATAAACTCCTCATGCTCGGGTTTATATATGTATATATGGCGAGAAATTCTTGCGGTTTTAATAATTCCTTCTTCTAGTAGCTCCCTAACAACCTTTCTCACCAATGGCGGTCCTGCAAACCCCTCTTTTCTAATGCCCTTTCCACCACTGTAAGAATACTGGAGATGCTTTATCCTCCTCGGCCTAGTTTCCACTAGTTTGAGTATCTGTCTTTTCGCTTCCTCCTTTTCCTTAAAAGGTCTTATTTTTCGCACTTTGTCAGGGTCTTTTCCGAGCGCTCTTAAAAACCTTCTATATATTTTCGCAACATCTTTGCTGGGATCTTCGCCGGGTTCTGCAAAATTGTACAATATCTGTCTGAGTTTATTTTTATGGTTTTTGAAAAGATGCCCATAATTCAATTTTTTAAGCGTTCGCGCCCACCTGAGTAACTCTTCCCGCTTTTTCTTGCGTTTTTCCAGCTGTCTTTTCATTTGCTACGCCACCTTCATTCTTCTGATACCGGCCTTAAATATACCGATGTCCATACACATACTTCTTTAAAATAAATTATTATAATAGATTTTATAGAGGTGTTGTTTTGCCTGAAGAACTTGTAGGAAAAATAACACACATCTTCACAAAAATAAATGTTGCTGTAGTGAAGCTCAGCGCTGAGCTTCATGTGGGCGACAGGATAAAAATAAAAGGCAAGGATATAGAGTTCGAACAATCGGTGCAGAGCATGCAGATCGAGCATCAAAATATAGAAAAAGCCACCGCAGGACAGGAGATCGGCCTTAAGCTCGATCAACCAGCAAAGGAAGGCTGCGAGATTTACAAAATAACAGGAGAATAATCCCATACTTCTCTATTCCTTGCAAGGTGTGCCTATGGTTTCAGAGCTGAAAAGTTTTTCTATCAGGACCGAAAAAGACATTTCCATAAAAGATATAACACCGCAAGTAGAAAAAGCTGTTAAGGAATCCGGAATTAAAAGCGGAGTTGCGGTAATTTTTGTTCCTGGTTCAACAGCAAGCGTTTCAACAATGGAATACGAGCCTGGCTTGCTCAAAGATATACCCAAAGTGCTGCAAAAAATTGCTCCGCTCAACCATGACTGGGAACACCACAAAACCTGGCACGATGACAATGGTGCATCGCACATACTTGCAAACTTAATTGGCCCTTCGCTCGCGGTTCCATTTGAAAACAAAACCCTTTTGCTCGGCACCTGGCAGCAGATAGTTCTTATGGATTTTGATAGAGCTGCAAGAGAACGCAGGGTTTTAGTGCAGATAATTGGCTAAATTCCTTTGAAACAAAAGCCACAATGGAATCATGTATATATTCCCCATTCGCCCTTCAAAATCCAACACCTATGGGGAAAACGAATATTTAAATTTTTCGTTTCCACTGGAAACAAATGGAAAACAAGTCTTCTCTAAATTTGTACCAAATCAAATAATATTAATAGTATTAATAATTTTCGTAAGTTTAAGTAATTTAGAGGTGCACATATGCGTATTTTGATGCTCAACCCGCCTTTTAAACCAAGGTTTTCCCGCACATCTCGCAGCCCAGCTGTTAGTAAAGGTGGCTGTGTTTACTACCCAATATGGCTCTCTTACGCTACTGGCGTTTTAGAACAAGAAGGACACAAAGTAAAGCTTGTTGATGCCCCAGCAGAGAATAAATCGCTGAGCGATGTTTTAACCCTTGCAAAGCGCTTTAAGCCTGATTTGGCTGTTTTGGATACAAGCACCGCAAGCATTATAAGCGATATAAAAGTGGCTGAGGCACTTAAAGAGGCAACAGAATGCTTTATTACGCTTGTTGGCACTCACGTAAGCGCTTTGCCTGAATGGACCTTACAGCAGAGCTCAGCCATAGATGCAGTTGCAAGGCATGAATACGATTACATTGTTCGTGACTTAGCTGCTGAATTGGAGAAAAGAAGGCCTTCTTTAAAGCGAGTAAAGGGGCTTTCCTATAGACGCAATAATAAAATTGCACATAATGAAAATATGCCTCTGATTGAAAACCTGGATGCTCTGCCCTTTGTTTCAAAGGTCTATAAAAAACACCTAAATATATGGAACTACTTCTACCCTGCAAATCTCTACCCTGAAATAACAATTGTTTCTGGCAGAGGCTGCCCATTCCGCTGCACATTCTGCTTATTGCCTCAAACGATGTATGGTAGAGGCTATAGAACGCGCTCAATAAAAGCATTTCCTGAAGCAAAGGAAATATTCTTTGAAGACGATACCTTTACCGCTAACAGACATCGCGTTAGAGAGTTCTGCAATCGCCTGCTTGAAGAAGGAATAGAACTCACCTGGTCAGCTAATGCTCGCGCAGATGTTGATTATGAAACTCTTGCTAAAATGAAACAAGCAGGCTGCCGCCTGCTCTGCGTTGGCATCGAAAGCGCTGAACAGAAGATACTGAACAATATTCACAAAGGCACGACTGTGCAAGGGATAAGGCAGTTTATGAAAGACGCAAAGCGAGCAGGCATTTTAGTGCATGGCTGCTTTATTTTGGGTAATAGGGGCGAAACAGTTGAAACAATAAAGAAAACCATAGAGTTTGCTAAAGAACTTGACCCTGATACCGCTCAGTTTTTCCCAATAATGGTTTATCCCGGCACAGAGGATTATGAATATTATAAAGAGAAAGGTTTTCTAGTTACAGAGGATTATTCCCAATGGGTTACTGAGCAGGGCGCACACAACTGCATGGTTTCAAGACCTTGGTTAAGCAATAAGGAGCTTGTTGAATGGTGCGATAAAGCGCGCAGAGAGTTTTATATGAGACCAAAATTCATTGCAAAGACGCTTGCAAAAGGGCTTAAGAACCCTGCAGAAATTCCGAGAATTGCGAAGGCAGCGCGCACCTTTTTCAAATACCTTTTGCATGGAACGAAATAATACCCTAAAGCTGCCTTTTAAATGTTTTTATAAATATCGAAATATTTAAATAGAGTTTTTTGCAGTTATCGTATTATGCAAAAAAGAGAATTCGTATACCGGGAAATACTGTTCCAATCGCTGGAGAAAAAAAATAATGAATTCACACAGAGTGCTCTCGCTTCTCTGCTAAACATCTCTCTTTCCAACGTCAACCACGCACTAAAACCTCTAAAAAGAATGAATGCAATAAAAGTAAATCCCAGGAATTTTGTGGTGGTTAATCCAAAAAAGATTCTTATGTACTGGTGCAGCATCCGCAATTTGGCCGCTGATATTCTGTTTCAGGGGCATTCGAAGCTTGCCGCGGAGAATATTGAAAAAACAATGCCGGATTCCATAATTTTTGGTGCTTATTCGGCATTCAAATTTAGATTCAATTATGTGCCTGCTGATTATTCCTCTGTCTATGTGTATGCTCCTCAACCAGAAGAAATTACGCAACGGATTAAATTAACTGAAAAAAACCCGAATGTATTTATTCTGAAAAAAGATTCCTTTATGGAAAGATATGGAAAGCTTACCACCTTCGCTCAGACCTTTGTGGATCTGTGGAATCTCAGTGAATGGTATGCCAAAGACTTTTTGACAGAGATGGAGGCCAGATTGGATGCAATACTGGAATGAGGTTATTACTGAAAGAAGCTGGAATAAGCTTCAGGAATTGAAGAGGATGAAGCTCAAATTTATACTTATTGGCGGCTGGGCGTGCTATCTCTGGACCAAGGCTCAAAAATCCAAAGATATAGATATAATTGTTGATCTGGAGGAGCTCTATAAATTCAAAGGGATGTTTTCTCTCAGAAAAAACCCTCGTTTAAAAAGATACGAAGCGGTAGTTGATGGCGTTGATATAGACATCTACGTTCCGCATTACTCAAAACTTGCTCTTCCAGTCAAATTTATAATTAAGGAGAGCACAATGTTTGAAGGTTTTGATGTATGCAAACCAGAGGCGCTTTTGATTCTAAAACAACAGGCGGAATTTGCAAGAAAGAATAGCGAGAAGGGACTTAAGGATAGAATCGATATAATGGGCTTATTAATAAAAACCGATTTTGATTTCGCAAAATATCTAAATATTGTAAAAGAATTCCATCTGGAGCACTTCAGGAAGCGCCTTATAGAGATAGTTTCCTCCTTTCGAGAATATTCCTATTTAAATATGAGCTGGCAGAAGTTAAGGAAAGAGAGGCAGAAAATACTTTCCAACATAAAATCTGCAAGTGAATAATATGAACGCGAGCATAATAATTCCAGTTCGCAATGGTTCAGCTACAATAGCTGACTGCTTACGGGCTTTGCTTAAGCAAGATTTTGATGCCCGCTACGAAATAATTGTAGTGGA
>JAFCEU010000025.1 GCA_017608995.1 Candidatus Iainarchaeum sp.
TTTGGAGCAGATTCAAAGAGAAGTTCAAGGAAGAAAAATGAACCTCTTAGTTCAACTTGCTTTACAGAATGATTTAAAAAGCTATTTGAGACATATTTACATAAAAGGAGCCTGATTTTTGCTCCGCTATGCGTTGAGCAAAGGCTTCGAAAGAAGCGTGGTAGCTATGAATGTATTTGATGTCCCAACAGCAGAGCTAATTAGCTCTATAGCCGAAGACCTTGAAAAAAAGTTCAAGGTAAAACAGCCAGAGTTTACTTTATTTGTAAAGACCGCTCAGAGCAAAGAGCGTGCTCCGCAGCAACGCAACTGGTACTATTTGCGCTTGGGTTCTTTGCTTTATAGGGTTTTCAAAGAAGGTCCTGTAGGCGTAGGCTCTTTACGCACCTATTATGGCGGTAAAAAGAACCGTGGCAGAAAGAGACATAAGTTTAGAAAAGCAAGCGGCAAGATAATAAGGCATGGTTTGCAGCAGTTGGAAGAATTGGGCTTCATTAAAAAGGAGAAGAAAGGCAGAGTTATTACTCCGAAAGGACAATCCTATTTAACAAAGAAAGCAAATGAGTTGAAGAAAAAGCTCATTAGCGAAGGCAAACTCAAGAGCCCAATAGGGAGCCTTAGTATAGATGTTGCTCCTAAAGCGAAGCCAAAGGAATCGCAGGGAAGAAAGGAAGAGGAAAAGCAGCGAGCGAAAAAAGAAGAGGCAAAAAAGGAGAAGGTGCCTGAAGTAAAGAAGAAAGAAAAACCGAGTAAAGTGTCTGCAAAAAAGGAAGAGAAAAAAGAAGAGAAACAAGCGAAGAGAGCAACAAAAAAGGCAAGCGAAGCAAAAAAGCAAGCAGATAAAATCGTGCCAAAGGAAAAAGCAACCGCTAAAACTCAAGCAAAGAAGTGAGGTGTACTATGGAAGAAAATATTGATGAGGTAAAGAGAAAAAAGCTTGAAGAGTTGAAGCAGCGCTACGCTTTGCAGCAAGAACTCATGAAGCAGATAGAAGCGGAAAGGCAGCTCAATGTTATACTCAGAAAGTTACTCACTCCAGAAGCAAGGGAAAGACTCAAAAATGTCCGCTTAGTAAACCAGGAGCTTTATTTGAGAGCGATTCAACAGATAATAGCGTTAGCGCAGGCAGGCAAGCTCGCTGAGCGCGTTACAGATGAACAGATGAAAAAGCTCTTGATGCTGCTCTCAAAAAAGAAGGAAACAAGGATTATTAGAAAGTAAGCCGAGGTGAATGTTTATGACATCTAATAGAGACCAAAAGTTTAAGGAATTCCTTATAAGCCAGAGGAAAAGAATAGGCTCTGGCTTAACAAGCGCCCCAGTATGGATATTCCAAAAAGCAAATAAACGCATCTGGAATCCTGTTCAGAAAAGACACTGGAAGCTCTGTGATTTTGGTAAGAAATTCAAGAAGATTTTTAAGAATGATTAGGTGGTTTTATGGAAAAGCTCATAAATTTCTCCTTTAGGAAACTTTACAGGCAGCCAAGAACTAAGAGGGCTAAGCGCGCCATAAACAGCTTGCGCAGAACCCTCGCTAAGCGCTTCCACATTACTGAAGAGAATGTTTGGATTTCTCCAAAGATAAATGAGCTCATATGGGAAAAAGGTTTTTCTAAGGTTCCAAGAGTGATGCCTCTTAAAATAATCCAAGAGGAAACTCGCATAAGGGTTTTGTTGCAAAGCGAAGAGCTCGCTAAACCAAAGGAGAAGGAAGCAAAGGAAAAGAAAGGAGAAAAGAAACTGAAGAAAAAGGAAGAGAAGAAAGAAAAACAGAAGGAAGAAAAACCAAAGAAGGAAGAAGAGCAGGAGGAAGAAGAACAAAAGAAAAAGCTGCAGGAGAAGAAAGAGATAGAGAGAGCCGCAGAGAAAGCAGCAATAAAAAGAAAGCTTGATAAATAAGGTTTGAATATGAGGATTGATAAAGGAACCTTGTGCTCAAGTCCGTTCATTGGAGTATTTTCAGTAGTTACTGAGAAGTTAGCTTTAATGCCATTTAGTATACTTCCGAAAGAAGAACGCAAGCTGAGTGATTTCTTTGGCGTTGAAATAATAAAAACAAAGCTTGCGGAAAGTTCCTTAATTGGTGTTATGTGTGCAGGAATAAAGAAGCGCTTTGTAGTTTCAGAACTTGTACTTGATAGCGAAATAAAAAAGCTTGAAGAAATAGGTGTTGAGGTTAAGCGCATCGCGGGTGTAACAGCAATAGGAAACCTTATAAAAGTAAACGAGAACGGCGGCATTGCAAGCAGGGTTTTAAATAATAAACAAATAACAGAAATAGAAAAATTTCTTGGAATAAAGCTTCATGTTATGCAAGTCGCTTCGCTTGATATAGTGGGTTCAGCAGTGGTAGCAAGCAATAGAGGTTTCCTGGTACATCCAGATGTTACGAAAGAAGAATTTAAGTTATTGAAAGAAGCTTTTAAGGTCGATGGCAGACCCACAACGCTAAACTATGGTGATAAATTTGTTGGCAACAACGCTGTTGCAAATACCAATGCAATACTCGTAGGTGATAAAACAACCGCATTCGAACTTATAAGGGTGCAGGATGTTTTTCTCTGAAGGTGATGCAAATGAAGTTTGAGTTTGAAGGAAAATTTAAGATATGCAACGAGTGGAAACCATTTACGCGAATAATCGAAGCCAAAACGGAGCACTTTGCTAAGGAAAAACTCCTTAGCTTGTTCGGCTCGGAGCATGGAATTAAAAGAAGATTTATCGTTATTGATAATATTAGAAAGGTAGAGGAGCAGTGATATTATGGCTAAGGAAAAGAAGCCGAAAGAGCTAAAACTCACATTTGAACAACTAATAGCTATGCACCAACAGCAGCGAGCGCTAATAGAATCGCTTGCTAATCAAGAAAACCTTGTTAGGAACTTAATACGTGAAACGCAAGCAACGCAAGATGCGCTAAATGAAATCAGGAAGACGAAGAAACTAGCTAATATTTTGGTTCCCTTAGGTTCAGGCGTCTTTTCATATGCAAAACTTGCAGATACTTCAGAGGTAAAAATGGAGATTGGCGGCAACGTCTTTGAGAGCACACCAATTTCAAAAGCAATCAACAAACTCGAAGATAGAAAGGCGGGCTTCGAAAGAAATTTAAAGCAAATAATTGAGCGAAAGCGAAAGGCAATAGCATTCATAACCCAGCTCGAACAATTGATAGCAGAAGCTCAGCGCAAAGCTCGCGAGCAGGTACAAGGTGTTGCATAAAGTGGTCCTATGTTCGATCTGCTCAAAAAGAAGCTGAGCAATTTTGTGGATAAGCTCTCTAGAAAAGCAAAAGCGCCAGAGCAAGAGAAATTGGAACAAGCAAAGCAAGCTCCGAAGCAAATTTCCAAGCAAGCAGTGCAGCAGGCACAAGAGCCAACAACGTTGCAGAAGCCCGAGCACAAAAAAGAAACCATTTCTGTGGAAAAACCGCTTTTAGAAAAAAGGGAAATAAAACCAGAGTTAAAAGCACCGAGTAAGATAAAGGCTGTTTTTAGAAAGGAGATAACTCTAAAAGAATCAGATATTGCTGATATGCTTTTTGAGCTTGAGCTTTCCCTGCTCGAGGCAGATGTAAACGAAAGCACAGCAAAACACTTCTGCGAAGAGATAAAGAAGAGGCTTTTAGCTGATAAGATTCCAGCAAAAGATGTTGAGAGTTTTGTGAAGAAACGCATAAAAGAGATCCTTCGCGAGTTGATGCAAACCGAGCAAATAGATTTAATTTCAATGATAAAAAGCTCCGAAAAGCCATTCAAAATACTTTTTTTAGGTCCAAATGGCGCAGGCAAAACCACCACGATTGCGAAACTCACTGTTTTACTCAGAGAGCAAGGCCTTTCTTCAATATGGGCGGCAAGCGACACCTTTAGAGCAGCATCAATAGAACAGCTTGAGGAACACGCTAAAAGGCTTAATGTTAGGTTGGTAAAGCACAACTACGGAGCGGACCCTGCAGCTGTTGCATTTGATGCGATAAGTGCTGCAAAGAATTCTAACATAGATGTTGTTATGATAGATACTGCCGGCAGGCAGGAAACCAATAGAAACCTGATTGAAGAGCTGAAGAAAATCGCCAGAGTTGTAAACCCGAATCTTAAAATATTTGTTGGCGAAGCATTTGCAGGCAAGAATTTGGTTGAGCAGGCAAAACAGTTTGATGACGCCATTGGAATAGACGCCTTCATTATTACAAAGCTTGATACAGATGCGAAAGGCGGCACAATGCTCAGCCTGCTACATGAAATAAAAAAGCCAGTTGTTTTTATTGGCACAGGCCAGGCTTATAAGGATTTGCAGCCCTTCAATATCGATGAAATTCTCGAAAGAATTGTCTAACACCCTCTAATTTTAATATTTTGCAGATGTTATATAAGTATTCAGCACTTATTTAATGTGATTTTATGCTTGGCGAAAAGCTGCGAGCCGCTCTGGAAAAAGTGAAAAGCGTTACCTTCCTCAGCGATGAAACGATAGAGGAAGCAATCCGCGAGATTCAGCGAGCGTTAATAGCAAGCGACGTTGATGTTAATCTTGTTTTCAATCTGAGCAATGAAATAAGAGCGCTCGCTAAGAGAAAACCGCCAGCTGGAATGACAAGAAAGGAATATATTATAAAAAATACATATGAATTGCTTTCGAATCTACTTGGCGGCAGCAATGAAGCACCACAAAAACCCAAGAGAATTCTTTTGCTTGGCCTCTTCGGCCAAGGTAAAACCACCACAGCAGCAAAGCTTGCAAGATGGTATAAAAATCGCGGGCTTAGCGTTGGTTTGATCTGCGCAGATGTGCACAGGCCAGCAAGCTACGAGCAACTAATGCAGTTAGCGAAGCAAGCAGGGGTTGAATTTTACGGTAATAAAGATGAAAAAGACGCAGCCAAGATTGTCAAGGACGGCATGCGAGCACTAAAGAAAAAGGATCTGATAATAGTTGATTCCGCTGGCAGATCTGCTTTAGATGAAAAACTAATAGATGAGATAAAAAAGGCCAAACAAGTTTTGCAGCCAGATCAAATATGGCTTGTATTAAGCGCAGATATTGGGCAGCTTGCGAAGACGCAAGCGAAAGCATTTCACGATGCTGTCAACGTAAACGGAATAATAATCACCAAAATGGATGGCTCTGCAAAGGCAGGCGGTGCTTTAGCTGCATGCGCCGAAACAAACTCAAGCGTCTATTTCATTGGTACAGGTGAGAAGCTTGCCGATTTTGAGCAATTCGATGCTTCCCGTTACTTGAGCAGAATAATGGGCTATGGTGATTTGCAAGCATTGCTTGAAAAAGCAAAGGAAATAAAAGTTGAAGAGCTAACTCCAGAGCAGCTGCTTGAAGGCAGCTTTAATCTCAAAGTTTTTTACAAGCAGCTTGAAGCAACTAAGAAGCTCGGCCCACTTTCCAAAGTTGCTGAAATGCTTGGTCTTAAAGCTGCGCTACCAAAAGAGGAACTTGAGCTTACAGAAGAAAAGCTGAATACTTTCAAGGTTATAATGGATTCGATGACGGAGCAAGAGCTAACAAACCCAGATATAATAAATAGTAGTAGAATAAAGCGCATTGCAAGAGGCAGTGGCAAATCTGAGGCTAGCGCAAGAGAGCTTTTGAGACACTACAGGAAGATGGAAAAGGTCTTCAAAAAGTTGCAAAAGTTTTCAAAAGGCAAAGACCTTGAAAAGGTCGATGTTGAAAAGTTGCTAAAGAAATTCACGGTTAAGAAGAAGAGACTAAAATTTAGGTGATTTTATGCTCTTTGAGGAGCTTAGGTTTGCGATTGTTCTAATAGGGGCATTAGCAGCAAGCTACACAGATCTAAAAACAGGTCTCATTTACGATAAGATTACCTATCCTATGATTGCACTAGGTATTATTTTTTCGCTTACCGATTTTATGATTGAAAAAAACCCCGTTTACCTGATTTTCCCTGCCGCTGTATTTATTCTTTCCTATGCGCTCTATTTCTTTGGAAAACTCGGCGGTGGCGATGTAAAAATATTTTTAGGCATAGCATTGCTTTTGCCCTATTATAAAGGCAAACCATTCTTTTTGAGCATGCTGCTAATGGCTGCGTTAGCAAGCGTTATGGCAATCTCTATTTTTTATTTAATCAAATTTTTCAAGATGAAAAAGAGGCCAAAGATTAGGCTTAGCAAAGATGTTGTTGAATGCCTATTTTTAGGCATTGTTCTGCTGCTTTACTTTGCAATCCTTTCCTATTTAGGCATCATGGAGCCATTGATAGCATTGCTTTTCTTCATTCCATTGCTCTTTGCACTCATTTTTTTAGCACTAAGGAAGCAAATCCAGGGTGAGTTCTTCCTTAGATGGCTTAGCGTTGATGAGCTCGAAGAAGACGAGATTATTGCAAAGGATTTTTTGGATAAGGAAACGCTGAGCAGAATTGGTGCAACATTTAAGGGCATAATCACAGAAAAAGACAAGAAAAAGCTTAAACGCTTGGGCATAAAGAGGGTTCCAGTTTACAGGGATTTGCCGCCATTTGCGCCATTTATTTTGCTAGGCACAATTATCGCCTACTTCTGGCCAGATTTTTTCTTGCGCCTTTTTTCCGGGATTTAACCTTTTTCCCTATTTTTCTCGTATAATTGCATTCTAAGCACGTTACTTTTATTATGTGCTTGCTTACTCTTATCTTCGCGTTTACGCCAGCTTTCAGAAACGCATTGCATTTTTTACAGAATTTTTGTTTAAGTTCGAAAGGAATTCTCACATTATAGCGCATAGCTATTTTCCTTGCAAGCTCAATATAGCGCTTGCTTCTTTCCGGATGCTTCTTAAAGTTTCTCTCAGCTAACTCAAATAGCCTGTATATTCTCTCAAGCGCTATTTTTTTCACAACCAGTTTCATTATTGCTTTGGCCATTTTTGCACCTTCATACACCAATAAAATAACTCCTTAAACCACGGCGTAAATTTTGCGCGCTTTTTTATCATCTCATTTATTTCTTCGCGAGAAAAAAACCTGCCAGCAAAACTCTCTTCATTCTCCTTTACCGGCCCATCATAAACACAGAACCATAGCTCAACAAGTTCGCGATCGTAGTCAGCATGCACCATTTTTGTTTCAAGAACTTTCTCAAGCTTCTTTATTTGCTTTTCATCCACACTAAGCTCTTCTTTCAGGCCACGCAGTGCCGCTTGCCTGTAGCTTTCATTCGGCTTTAAATGTTCACCAACGTCTTCCCAGTGCTCAGGATAGAACTCCTTGTACTTAGCACGCTTCTTCAGGAAGAGCTTACCTTGAGAATTGAAAAGCCACACATGAACGCCTTTATGCCATAACCCAACATTATGTATGTAGCTCCTTTTCGCTCTGCCACGGTAGTAACCTGCCGAGCTAAAGTACTCAAGCTCCTCGTTTTCCTCTTCACTTTCTCGCATTCTTCAACCTCTTTTCCAATACCATCCAGCCCGTTTCCTTAAAGCCATGCTTCTTGTAAAAATTAAAAGCCCTGGATTCCTTATGCGAGCTGAGCACAACCGCTGCAAAGCCATTGCTTTTCATCTCTTCTACAAACATTTCCAAAGCTTTGCTACCTATTCCCTTATTTTGATACTTAGAATCTATCGCAAACTCTTCTATAAAGCACCTTCGCCCATCAAAATAGTAATAGTCTGAGCCAAGAATGAAACCCACGCGCTCGCCTTTATATTTTATAAGAAAGCAAGTCTCTGAACCATATTTTAAAGCCTCCTTTACTCTTATTAATGCCGTTCTCTGAGTCCAAAGCTCATTGTAAGGCTCTTTAATAAATTCCTTTTTTAGCACGCGCACAATAAAAGGAAAGTCTTTCTTAGTTATTCTCTCAAGTGCTACTTCTTCGCTCTTTCCAGATATATTTTTCCTCATAAGTATTAAATGCGACCGCCGGGATTTGAACCCGGGCTGAGAGCTTGGAAGGCTCTTGTGCTGCCACTACACCACGGTCGCTCAAACCTATATAATTAATTCTATAGCTTTCGTTTAAATTCATTTTCATCCTAGTTTTAAAAGGGGGCTTTGGATGGCTGGCAAGTTTATAGTTTTTGAGGGCCTTGATGGCTGTGGCAAAGGCACAATGCTTTCTCTAACAGCAAAATGGCTCTTTTCCTCTACAAACTACGATAAAATTCTTCTCACAAGAGAACCAACATATTCTGGCACCGGGAGGCAAATAAGGAGGATACTTCGCTCGGATAGAGACCCTTTAGATAAAGCAAAACTTATGCTTACACTTTACCTGGAAGATCGCAAGGAGCATCTTGAGAAGGTAATAAAACCTGCTTTGCAAATAGGTTCTATTGTGTTGTGTGATCGCTATAAATATTCAACCATGTGCTACCAGCATGCGCAAGGAATTCCGCTGGAAAAAACCATTGCTTTACACGAAAAGATGCTAGTGCCGGATCTAACGCTAATTTTAGATGTAGATGTAAATACTGCATGGCAACGCATAAATGCGGACCGCAAAGTTAAGGAAAAGTTTGAGAGCGAAGCGTTCCTTGAGGAAATAAGGCAAAATTATTTAAGGTTGCCAGCACTTCTTCCAAAAGAGAACATAAAAATAATTGATGCTTCTGGTTCTATAGATGAAACCTTTGCAAAGGTAAAGCGCGAAATAAGCAAGGTTCTAAAGTAAA
>JAFCEU010000026.1 GCA_017608995.1 Candidatus Iainarchaeum sp.
GCATGGTTTTAAAATAGAGGTTCCTGAGAACTTCTACTATCTCATAGCGAAGAAGAATGAGAAAGAAGTAGCAGAGGAGAAAAAAGTTGAGCTAAGCAGGGAGTATCCTAAAACGAAAGAGCTTTACTACGAAAAGCCTCTTGAAAAGAGCTTCAAAGCAAAGGTGCTTGGAGTTGAGGGAAACGCAGTAATATTAGATAAGACCATATTTTATCCAACAGCAGGTGGACAGGAGCATGACACAGGCACATTAAACGGCGTTGCGGTGCTTAGCGTTGAAAAGCTTGCAGGAGTGATATTGCACAGAGTTGCTGAACCGAAAAAATTTAGAGCAGGAATGCAGGTTAGCGGTGAAATCGATTTGGAAAGAAGAAAGCAGTTGATGAGGCACCACACAGCAACGCACTTGCTCAATGCATGCTGTAAAAAGCTTTTGGGAAAGCATATTTGGCAGGCAGGCGCACACAAAGATGTTGATAAAGCACACTTAGATGTAACTCACTACAAGCGCATTACTAAAGATCAAATAAGGGAATTGGAGCGCATGGTGAATGAGCTCATATTAGCGGATATTCCAGTAAAAACATTTTTCATGCCCAGAAACGAAGCTGAGCAGAAATACGGCTTTACGCTCTACCAGGGCGGCTACGTGCCAGGCAAGGTTTTGCGCATTGTTGAAATTCCTAATATAGATGTTGAAGCCTGTGGCGGCACGCATGTGCTTAAAACCTCAGACATTGGTTTTTTCAAAATAGTAAAGCGCGAAGGCGTACAGGATGGCATTGAGCGCCTAATATTTGTTTGCGGTTTAGAAGCATTGAAGTATGTACAGGAAAAGGAAAAATTGCTTGAGGAAGCGGCAAGTAAGTTAGCGGTACAGCCGCAAGAACTACCAAAAGCCTCGGAGCGCTTTTTCAACGAATGGAAAGAACTCCGCAAGAAACTTGAAAAAGCTCGCGAAATGATCGCAAAGTTAGCGAGTAAAGGATTAATAGCAAGCGAGGGAAAGGTAATAAAGACCTATTTTGAAGGTTTGGATACAAAGCAGTTAATAGAGATTGGCAATGCTGTGCTTGCTGAAAGGAGGGACGTTACGCTAATTTTAGGTTCAGGAAATAGCATTGTAGTGTTCTGCGCTGAGCACTCTGGAAAAAACGCTAACGAAGAGCTGCAGAAAATATTGCAAGAGCTGAATGGAAAGGGCGGCGGAAGTAGCAGAATGGCAATTGGGAAAGCTGAAAGCGAAAAGATAAGAAGTTATTTCATAGCAAAAAGCAACCAATAAAAATACGCATGCGCTATTTTTTTGTATGGCGATTTTTGGGAAACGTATCCTAACCAAGAAAAGAAAGCATGCATTGGATACATTTAGAGCACACGCTATAAAAGCTTTGGAAAGGTTACAAAAAGAGGCTCGCTCGGATCTTGAAAGGCTCCTTTTTGAGCGCATGCAGATGAATGTTGAATATATGCCAATATTCTTTTATCCCGGTGGAACGCTTAGATATTCTCTACAAAAATTCGGAAATAAGATTGGTGTTTCTGTGATAAAGGGTGAAAACGTTACTTTATTCAAAATAATTCAAATTGGAGGCAAGCGCTTGATTATAAAAAAGAATTTCATAAATCTGCCTGCTGAGCACATATTTGCTGGTGAAAAGCTGAGCTTGGATGGGATATTAACGCTATGCCATGAATATGCCCATTTTCCAAAACCAATGCTTGCGAGCTTTGCAAAAGCTATAAAGCTGAGTCCGGGGCAAGCAGAAGAGCTGCTTGCAGATATGCTTGCAGCCAAGCTAGCTGTTGCGCTTGGATTTAAAAAAGAAAATGTGTTGATGCACTTCGCAGGAAGGGAAATAGTTTATGGAAGCTTTCCCTACTTTGCATACATTGAGCGCGCGATGGGAAAACAATAATTAAAATAAACGCTTCTTAGCAATCTTTAAAACCATTTATTTGTAATATTTCTTACTATCGCATTTATTATGCGCGAGGGCTGAGTATGGACTTTAAAAGTATGGAGGAAAAGTGGCAGAAGTACTGGGCTGAACAGAAAGTGTTTGAGCCTGAGATAGATAAAAATAAGCAAGCGTTTTACATACAGGCAGCTTACCCATACCCTATTATTGCAAAATACAATATGCTCAAAGGGAAGAATGTATTGATGCCTATGGGATGGCACGTTTCTGGAACGCCGGTTATAGCCGCAGTTGAAGCATTGCAGAGAGGCGATGAAAAAACTGTAAAGATGTTTACTGAACGCTTCCACATCCCAAAAGAAGATTTAAAATATCTAACTGCGAGCCCTGAAAGCTTTGTGGAGTATATGATAAATAAAGCGAAATATGGGTATAAGGCAGGCTTTAAGAAGCTTGGTTTGGGAATTGATTGGCGCCGCGAACTGAAAACAATAGATGAGCAGTATCAACGCTTCATAGAGTGGCAGTATAAGAAGCTTTATGCAAAGGGCTACATACGAAAAGGCCATTATCCAGTTCGGTATTGCCCTAATTGCAGAAACCCTGTTGGTGACCATGATCTGAGCGAAGGCGAAGGATTAGGCATTCAGGAATTTACGCTATTAAAATTCAGGCTGCAAAGCGGAGAATATCTTGTGGCAGCTACCCTAAGGCCTGAAACTGTATTTGGGCAAACGAATATTTGGATAAGGCCTGATTTAGAGTACGTAATAATAAAGGTTGGTAAGGAAGAATGGGTTGCAAGCAAGGAGTTTTTCGAAAAGTTTCAACATCAGAAACCAGGTATTGAAAAGATTGGAACAGTAAAAGGCTCCGAGCTTATAGGAAAAGAGGTTTTAGCACCAGGCATTGAAAGGAAGATTCCGGTGCTACCTGCAAGCTTCTGTGACCCTAAAACAGGCACAGGCATTGTTACTTCTGTGCCAAGCGATGCGCCTATAGATTATATTGCGCTTAGAGATCTGCAAAACGATGAAGAGCTCATGAAAAAATATCACTTAGATGTTGAAAAGATCAAAGCAATTGAACCAATCCCAATAATAAAAACACCTGAGTTAGGCGAGCTTGCAGCTATTAAGGTTTGTGAAGAGCTCAAAATAAAGAACCAGCGCGAAGAAGAAAAGCTTGAGGAAGCCAAAAAGCTTGTTTATAAACTAGGGTTCCACAAAGGAATAATGAATGAAAACTGTGGCAAGTATGCTAATATGCCTGTGAATAAGGCAAAGGAGCTTGTGAAAAAGGAGCTTATTGAAAAGCGCGAAGCAACAAAATTCTACGAGCTGGAAGGCAGGGTTGTGTGCAGGTGCGGCACAGAAGTAATTGTAAGGGTTCTTGAGAACCAATGGTTTGTAGCATATTCAGATCCAAAATGGAAAGAAGAAGCCAAAAAGACGCTTGGGGGCATGCGCATAGTACCTGGGCTTTTCAGAACACAATATGAAAATGTATTTGAATGGCTTGAGGATAAACCATGCACGCGCTCGAAAGGCCTGGGCACAAAATTCCCATGGCAAAAAGAATTGGTGCTGGAGCCGCTCGCTGATTCAACAATATATATGGCTTACTTCACTATTGCGCATTTGATAAAAAATGTGCCTGCAGAAAAGCTTGAGGAAGAAGTGTTTGATTATATATTCCTGAACAAAGGAAACGTTAGCAAGCTTGCGAAAAAATATGGAATAGATGAAAAGCTCTTGAAGGAGATGAGGGAAAGCTTCGATTATTGGTATCCGCTAGCATATAACGCTAGCGCAATTGAGCTTATACCCAACCACATGTCCTTTTCTATATTCCAGCATACTGCAATATTCCCGCCGGAGAAAAGGCAGCTTGGCACATTGAACCTTGGGATGGTAGTGCTTGAAGGCCGTAAGATGAGCAGTTCAAAAGGGAATGTTGTTTTGATAAACGATTTGTGCGAGTTACTTGGCAGCGACTTTGTAAGGTTCTTCTTGATGAACTTTGTTGAGCCATGGGAGGAAATGAACTGGCAGCAGCGCGAGGTCGAAAAAGGCATCTCAAGGCTAAAACGATTCATAGAGGAAATATTTAGTATAGCGAAAAACGTAAGTAGTGGAAAACTAAAGCTTGAAAAAATGGATTGCGTAGAGAAATGGTTCTGGAGCAGAATAAACAGTAAAATAAAGGAGTATACGCAAGCAATGGAAAATATCGAGCTGAGAAGAGCGTTGCAGGCAATTTCTTTCCAGCTTATGAAGGACCTCGCATGGTATAATAAAAGAAAAATGAAAACAAGCAAGGAACTGAACTACTACTTCGTGAAGAACTTTGCGTTGTGCATAGCGCCATTTATGCCGCACATAGCTGAAGAGCTCTGGCACAAGATTGGCAATAAAGAATCTGTGTTCAAAGCCAAGCTACCTGAAAAGCTTGAAACTGATGCTAAAGCGGAGCAGGGAGAAGAGCTGATAATGAACATCGTTGCAGATATAAACCAGGTGAAGAAGCTTGCTAAACTTGAAAAGCCAAATAAGATTGTGCTTTACACCGCAAGCGCTTGGAAGTATCGCTTGCTTGAGCTCTTGCAACAGAAGCTTTCTGAGCCGAATGTAGGCGAAGCAATAAAAATTGCAATGAGTGATGGTAAAATAAAAAGCAAAGGAAACTTAGCGGCAAATGTTGCAAAACAGCTGGCAAGCAAAATAATTGAGCTTAAAGGGAAAAAAGAGATAGACGAATTTGAGGTGCTGAAAGAGGCAAAGCCATTTTTAGAAAAAACATTCGGTTGCGAAGTACTTATAGAAAAAGAGGAAAAAACAGAATACGATCCGAAAGGGAAAGCAAAAAACGCCTTGCCCTTTAAACCTGCAATTTATATGGAGTGATTAAAGAAACCAGCTATGCAGAAGAAATACTCACGATTCCACTAATATTAGAGAGAATTTCAATGAGCTCTCTTTCTATCGTTGAGTTCTTAAGCTCTATTTCAAAAGACGCCTTAACTATTTTCCCAGAATTATCCACTGAAAACTTCCTTATAAAGCCCAGCTTTACCGCACTTCCCAGAGATTTTAGGATTGCATCCAGATTCTCAGCTTCTATCCTTAGTTTCGCTTTTATAGATTTCTCTTCAGGCTCAACCAAAGAGCGGATCGCCTGCTTTGTTTCGTAGCATTTTGCAAAGTTAAACCAATCGCTTATAATTTGACTATCTTTTGCATACACAAGCTCTACGCGGTCGCCAGGCCTCAATTCGTGCCATATTGGTACAAGCTTGCCATTAACTCTGGCGCATGCTGTTTTCGGGGCCTTTGCAGAATCTACTTTAAAAGAAAAATCAAGCACGGTGGAGCCGCGCGGCATAAAAATAGGTTTGCCAAAGCTATCAAACACAGCAAGCTCCCGTTCCAGATAATCTGTTCTAAGTGCTTCCTCAAATTCGCTTTCATCCGCCTTTGCTAGTTCTCTAAGCTTTAGAAGTTCGCTAGGTTTCTTCTTAGCTTTTAACCAGTAAGCAATGCCTTTCTCTTCGAACTCGTCTGTTTCCCTTGTGCGAATGTAAACTTTTATTGGCGCCCCCCTAGGCCCTATTACAGAAGTGTGCAAAGCCCTATAATGTCCCAAAGGCAGTGCGATGTAATCCTTAAACTTCCTTGGCATTGGATAGAACATACTATGCACCGCTTTTAATGCTTCATAACATGCATCTTCGCTGCTTGCAACAATTACAAGCGCAATGTAATCGTAAAGTTCTTCAAGGGTTTTACCCTCTTTAATTTTTCTGAAATAATGATATAGGTGCTTTTTCTCCTTCTTGAAAATGAAGCTAGCAAAGGGTTTTCTTACAAGCTTCTTTTTTAACATCTCTATCGCTTCATCTATCTCTGCATCCTTTTCCTTATAACGCTTTTCAAGTTCTCTTTTAAGCTTCTTGAAATCATTCGGCCAAAGCTGTGCAAAGCAGATATCTTCGATTTCATGCTGCATATTTTTCAAACCAAACTGCTCCGCTAAAGGCGCGTAAAACTCAAGCGCTTGCTTACAAATTTCCTTTCTTTTCTTAACAGGCAAATATTCTATTGTGCGTAAGTTGTGGAGTTTATCAGCGAGCTTTATAAGTAAAACGCGTTCATCTTTTGAAGCATAGTTAAGGAGCTTCCTTAAATATGCGTGTTTGTTTGTGTTCTCAGACGAAACTTTAGTGAGCGCATACACAAGCTCAGCTACTTCGCTACCAAATTCCTGCTCAAGCTCTTTCTTTTTTACATTTGTATCCTCAAGAATATCATGCAGTAAAGCAGCAGCAATTGTTTTTGCATCCACATCATAGTCGCTTAGAATTAAGGCTGTTGAAATAAGATGGTTAAAATAAGGCTCACCTGAAAAGCGCTTCTGCTTGCTGTGCTTCTTCTTCGAAAAGGAATAGGCTTTCTTTATAAGCGCAAACTCTTTTGAAGCAAGCTTGCTTCTAATAAAAGCGATTGCATGCTTCACGAGCACAACATCTGGCGTAGCGAACTGCTTTGCAACGCGCTTTGTAAGCTCCTCCAGCTGCTCCTCCTTTTCCTCTTTTTTCTTCTTGGCCTTCTTCTTCGCGCGCTTCTTTATTTTAAGTATCATCACATCTCCTCAAGTACAGGGATATTTAGCAAGCGCAGCCCATTTGCTACAACCGTGCTAACCGCATCAACAAGCGCCAACCTGGCTTTCCTCAGCTCCTGCTCTGCTTTGAGCACCGGAAGCTCGTGGTAAAAGGAATTGAAAAGCTCGCAAAGCTCGATGAGGTAATTGCAAATAAGATTTGGCTTTCTTTCGCTGAGCGCATTTTGAACTATATTTGGGAATATGAGAAGCTTTTTGACAAGCGCCTTCTCAGAGTCGCTGCTAAGCAAAGAAAATTTCGCTTGGGAATAATCTTCATCTGCTTTCCTCAATATGCTTCTTGCTCTTGCATATGTGTATTGTATATAGGGCCCTGTGCTTCCCTCGAACGAAACGCTTTTTTCAGGCTCAAATAGAATATTTTTCTTTGGGTCAACTCTCAGCATAGAAAACTTTATTGCTGCTAAAGCAATAGCGAGCGCTCTGCTTTCAAGCTCTTCTTTGCTCAGCTTGGTTCTCTTAAGTATTTCCCGCTTTGCAAGCTCGCTAACGTTATCTATAAGATCATCAGCATCAATCACCTTGCCTTCCCTGCTTTTAAGTTTGCCCTCGCGCAGCAAAACAAGACCATAGCTAAGGTGTTCATTTACGTTGTGCCACTTATAACCTAAAAGCTCAAATATTCTGAACAGTTGCTTGAAGTAAAGGTCTTGCTCGCTCGCAACAACGAATATATTCAGATCAAGCTTGTAATGCTCAACCTTGTGCTTTGTGAGCACTAAATCGTTGGAAATGTAAATGCTTGTGCCATCTTCACGCAAAACAACCTTATCTGGAAGCGGAGCGAGCTTTGCAACTATCGCACCTTTCTCATCCTTATAAAAAACCCCTTTGGCTAAGCCTTCTTCGATTATCGGCTTTACCCTATAGTAGAAATCCGATTCAAAGAATACCACATCAAAGCGCGAGCCAAAACGCTTATATGTCTGCTCAAAGCCTTGGATCACCCAGGAGCGCAATTTTTTCCACAAAGCAATTGTTTCCGGATCTTTAGCTTCCCACTTCTGCAATAATTCGCGAGCTTTTTCATTCAGCTCCGGCATTTCCTTCACTTTCTGGTGGAAAAGCACATAGTATTTCCCAACAAGCGCATCGCCCTTAACGCTTGCGGTTTCAGGCGTTTCATTATTTCCAAAAAGCTGGTAAGCGAGCATCGCTTGACATATATGAATGCCGCGATCGTTCATCAGATTGGCTCTAATAACATCATAGCCACAAAATTCAAATATGTTGCTAATGGCCATGCCGATGCTATCATTTCTTAAGTGGCCAATGTGCAAAGGTTTATTTGTATTTGGTTGTGAGTATTCAACCATAACGCGCTTTCCTTTGCCAATATCGCTAGCACCATAGCTATCGCGCTTGCTCATCACCTCGCCAAGAACGCGTTCTGCTAAAAACGCATGATCTATAAAGAAGTTGAGATAAGGGCCAGCAGCTTGCATTTTGGCAAAGCCCTCTGGCAATGAAAGTGTCTTGCTTAATTCGCTAGCAATTTCAGCAGGCTTCTTTTTGAGCCTTTTTGCAAGTGCAAAGCAAGCCAATGCATAGTCGCCCAGCTCTTCGCTCGGGGGAACCTCAATTAGCTTCATTATTTCTTCTTTAGGAACATCAAGCTTTTTAGCTATGCTCTCTGCAAGCAAATTTTTTAAATCTAGCATATTAAAAGAAAGCATAGATTAATTTTAAAGCTTGCTCTTTTATAATGTCAGCTACTATTATAATAGTCTTGTTTTTATCGGCATTTTTTTTCCTAATTCATACTTAGCAGCAGCCTCTTGGGCAATCTTCCTAATATCCCGAATCTTCTTTCTTCCAGAAAAACGTTGGCCCTTAGCCATGTTCCCCGCACAATAAAAAATATTTTGGGTTATTTAAACCCATTGTAGAATGTTTTGGCATATAAAAAATTGCAAAAATCTGCAGAAAAAAGCGCGTTTGCGTAAAGATTTAAAAAAACTTCTGCTTTTTCTCATATTATCCTCAAAATTCCAGGCAAATTTTACTCGGTGAATAAATGAAAGTTTTTGCCAGAACCCAAATAGAAAAAGCACAGCATGAGAAGGAGCAGAGAATCGCAGAGGCAAAAGAAAAGGCAGCAAAACTAATTGAAAAAAAGAAGCTGCAGGCAATGAAAGAAGCACAGAAGCTCATTGAAGAGGCACGAAAAGAGGCGAAAAAAGAGGCGAAAAAAATATTAGCAAGCAGTGGAAAAAAATGCAAGCGGATTGAAATTAAAGCGAGAAGAAACATGCAAAAGATGAAAGAAGCAGTATTTGAGTGGTTGCTAAATGTTCAAACCCGTTAGGTTCGATAAGTTTACTGTTATTGTGCATCTCAAAGACCTTGAAAATGTAATCGCGAATTTGCATAAAGTTCCACTTGCTGAAATAAGAGAGGTAAACATAGAGGAACGCGACTTAGAGCAATTCGATGCGAACGAGAAGTCAAAATTTCTTGCATATAACATTACAAAAGCCAGGCGTTCACTTTCAATACTCTCACAATTCGAAAAAAGCCAAAACATAATTGAGCAAGCGCTAGCGTTTATTAAGAAGGAAAATGTGAAAAAGCTAAAGATTAAGGGATTCAAGGATATTGAGACACTTATAAAGGGAAGGCTTGAACCGCTTTGCAGAGAAGCGGAAAAACTCGATAAGGAATTGAAAGCACTCAGCGAAAATGTTGCTGAGCTGAAAGAAGAGCTACATATTTTACAAAGCTTAAAAGCGTTAGATATAGAACTAGAACTGCTTTATGGCTATGAAACAATTGAGGTGTTAGTTGGCAAAGTGCCAGCAGAGCTTGCAGAGCCTATTGAAAATGAAGTGAAGGAAAGGCAAGGAATCATACTTAGCAAAGTTGGTGAAAAAGAGATAATCTTTATAATTTCAATCGAAAAAACGCATGCGGAAGAACTCCTGAGAAAGCTTCGAAAGCTTGGTTTTGAGCGAATAATGGCACCGGAAAAGCATGGCAAAGTATCAGAACATATTAAAGAGATAAAAAAAGAGATCGCTGCTCTGGAAGAAAAAAAGCATAAGCTGTGGAAAAGGGGGCAAGCGCTTCTCGAAAAGAGCAAGCGGTTTTTGTTAGCAACTCTTGAGCTGTTAGAGATTGAGAAGGCGAGGCAAGATGCTAGGCTAGCGTTTGGAAAAACTCAAGCTACAGCAAATTTTGATGTATTCGTGCCAGCAAAGCACAAAAAGCGATTTATAGAGATACTCAAAAAAACCACTAAGGATTGCTTTTATGCTGAAGAGCTTCCTTTTAGCGAGGACGAAGCGCCTGTTGCACTGGAAAACCCTGGCTTTGTGAAACCATATGAGATGATATTAAAGATGTATGGTTTGCCAAGCTATAACTCCTTTGATCCAACGCCCCTGATAGCGATAGCGTTTCCTATATTTTTTGGCTTAGCATTCAGCGACGCTGGCTACGGCCTAATGCTCTTAGCATTTAGCATATTCCTGCTAAAAACAGTTGCGAAAAAATCTGAGAGCTACGAAGCTCTATCAAAGATACTATTACATGGAAGCATAACTACAATAATATTTGGTTTGGCCTTCGGTTCATTTTTTGGAGATCTGCTTGGCGAGAGCATAAAAAAGGTTGCGTTGCTCGATCCTCTCGGCAAGATGCCTGATGGAAGCAGTGCGACGCTTCTTTTTATGATAGGAATATTAGCTCTTGGTTTATTCCACCTTAATATTGGTATAATTCTGGGTTTAGCTGAGGCGATAAAAAGGCAGCAATACAAGCTTGCCTTAACCGAAAAGATGCCTTTCCTTCTTATCCAGCCTGGAGCTTTGCTCTTACTTTTAAACTATTCGCCTGTATCTTACATAGCTGGCCTAATATTAGTAGCTTTAGCCGCAATCCTGCTTATGGCAAATGCAGGCCCTCTCGGTCTGATGAAAATCACTGGCTTCCTGGGAAACGCGCTCTCTTATTTGAGGCTAATGGCTTTGGGCTTAGCTACGTTTGCTATAGCGATGGCGATAAACATCCTGGCAAGAATGCTATTAGCAATTCCCTATGTCGGCTTTGCAATAATGATTGTTTTTCTCGTGTTTGCGCACTTCGCAAACTTCGTATTCAATATTTTAAGCTCATTCATTCACCCATTGCGATTGCATTGTGTTGAGTTCTTCTCATATTTCTTTGAAGGTAGCGGCAAAGAATTCAGGCCGTTTTACGCAAAAAGAAAATATACTGCGGAGGTGGATTAGATGGATCCGGCTTTAGCAACCGGTTTAGGTCTAACCATAGTGGGTGCTGGAATTGCAATAGGCATAGCGGCAGGCTTATCAGCCATAGCCCAAGGCACAGCGGCAGCTGCAGCGATTGGCGGAGTTAGCGAGAAGGATTATTCGTTTGGTAAGCTGCTTACGCTAGTTGCTTTGCCAGAGACACAAGCAATCTATGGCTTTGTGATAGCGATTGTGATAATATTCCTGGTTGCATTGGGCGCGCCGTTCGCGCACTAAAATAGGCAAGGGGCAGAAACATGGAAAGGTTAATGAGAAGAATAAAGGCAGAAACGAAAGCGAAGGTAGCCAGCGTTATGCGGGAAGCTGCAAGAGAAGAGAAAAAGATATTTGCAGATGCAAAAAAACGAGCAAGAGCCGAGAGAGCAAAGATTCTGGAAGAAGCCAAGAAAAAAGCGGAGATAGAGAAGCAGAGAATAATTGCCGAAGCAAGGCTGAAGGCAAGGAAAGAAAGAGTAGCAACGCTTGATAGATTGCTTGAAGAAGCTATTGAGCAGGCATTGAATGAGCTTGACAGTATAAGAAAATACAGGCAGTACGCTAGCATCCTAAATAAAGTAACTAGGCAAGCGATAGAAGAGATCCCGAGCAACAAAGTTAACGTGCTTGTTTCGAAACGCGACAAAACAAAGATTAAATTAGCTAAAATAAAAGGCAAGAAGATAAGGATTGTAAATGGCGATTTGCGAGCAGGCACAATAGTTGAAGCTTCGGACAAGAGCATCAGTATAAGCAACGATTTTGCAGAGCTTATAAAGGAGCGCAAGCAGGAGATAAAGCGTGAATTAGTGAGGAGGTTTTTTAGCTAAAATATAGTGGTAGCATGGCCTTTGAATTTGTGATTGAGTTTTTGAGGTTGCTAGGGAATAACTATGCTTACATACTGCTAAGCATGCTCGCAATTGTGTTTATATTTGTATTCTACTTTGCAAGGAAGAGCTTAGCGATAGCTTCTTTTGCCTATGCAGGCACAAGGGTCAGAGTTATGTCTGGCAGGATGCTCAAGCAAAACAAGCTAAAGGAGCTTGCCGAAAGTTACTCTGCTAGCGACGTTATTGCCGCGTTCGAAGGCAGCGCTTATGAGCAGTATGTTGCAGGCAAAGAAAGCATAGAGGAAATTGAGCAGGCGCTTAGCATTAATCTTGCAGATGACTACAAAAAAGTTATGGAGATGAGCCCAAGGAAAGCCAAACCATTGTTTGCGTTTATGGATTCCCGCTACGATATTGAAAACATAAAAAGGATTTTAGCATCTAAAATCACGAAGGAGCCTGTTTCCTATCTGCTCCCAAGCCAGATGTCCCAGGCGTTTTTGCAGCGCCTAAACGAAGCCGAAAGCGTGGAGGAAACCCTGGAGCTTCTTAAGATGACTCCCTATGGGAAGGTGCTCGAGTATGTGTCAAGCGACGCAAGCATGAGTACAATAGAAAGGGCATTGGACAAGTATCTTTATGAAAAGCTCTTAAGCGCTGGTACAATCGAGAGCATTGCCAAAAAAGCAGGCATAATGAAGGATCCACTCTACTTAAAAGAATTGTTTGGCATTCAAGCGGATATAATTAACATAAAGACTGTGCTGCGTTGCATAGCTGAAGCTATTCCCGAAAAGGACGTAAAGCGGCTTTTGGTTGGCAAGGGTTTTTATTTAAACGAAACGATGCTCGAAACACTCGCAGAGGCAAGCGATTTACAAAGTGCAATAAATGCTCTGCAGGGAACACCATACTATGCTATTATGAATGATGCTCTGAGAGCTTACCAAAGTGAAAAGAGCCTGTACGTATTTGAAAAAGCGCTAGCGGAATATTATGTGGGCAGAATAAACTCGATATCATTAAAACAACCTTTTGGCTTAACACCGTTAGTTTGTTATTTGCTGCTCAAAGAGCACGAGATAAAAAGCATAGGGATGATATTGAACTGTGTTAAGGAGGGCTTGCCCAAAGAAAAGACAAAGGAGCTTTTTATAGGTGCATAAAATGGAAGTTGCGGTTTTAGGAAATAAAAGCACTGTACTTGGTTTTAGATTGGCTGGCGTAAAGAATTGCATTGAAGCCGCAAACAACATCGTTGATCTAACACGACAGTTCAAAGAGCTTACCGCTGACAAAAACATATGCTTGCTTATAATAGATAATTCCTGCGAACCGATAAGAGATGAAATAATAAGATTTATTGAATTTCACAATAAGCCTGCGATAGTTGAAATACCCTGCAAAGGCAAGGGCTTTGAAAAAAGCATATTCGAAACGATAATAAAACGCGCAACAGGTGAAAAACAATAAATGCTTGAGGTGGTATGATGCTTGGTGTAATAAGTAAGATTTCGGGGCCAGTGATAGAAGCGAAGAATATGCTTGGTGTTAAGCTAAACGAAGTTGTAAGGGTTGGAAATGCAAAGCTGGTTGGCGAAGTCATTAGAATAAACAAAGATGTTGCAACAATACAGGTTTATGAAGAAACCTCTGGCCTGAAACCTGGCGAGCCTGTTTACAGCACCGGTATGCCCTTAAGCGTTGAGCTCGGACCTGGTTTATTGGGCAGCATATATGATGGTATTCAAAGGCCCTTGGATGTGGTAAGTGCTAAGCACGGTGCTTTTGTGCCTCGCGGGGTTGAGGAACCCGCTCTTGATAGAAAGAAGAAGTGGCACTTCAAGCCTGTTGTTAAGAATGGAACAAAGGTAAAAGAAGGCCAAATTATTGGTACTGTGAAGGAAACGGAAACAATCGAGCATAGAATAATAGTACCTCCAGGGATGAACGGTACAATAAAGGGCCTGGAGGAAGGAGATTATACTGTTAAGGATGCTATCGCAGAAGTAAATGGAAGAAAGATAACTTTGATGCAAAAATGGCCTGTAAAAAAACCAAGGCCATATCTTGAGAAACTCACGCCAGCAGAGCCCCTAATAACTGGGCAGCGCATTGTTGATTTTCTATTTCCAATTCCAAAAGGCGGCACTGCAAGCATCCCCGGGCCTTTTGGCTCTGGAAAATGCATCACTGGAGAGACTCCAATACTGGTAAACAATGAGCTTAAGCCCATTCGAGAGGTGTTCAAATATGCAGAGAAGAAAGGTAAAAAACTGGTTGAAAACGAAAACGAAACACTAATAGAGCTGGAAACACCGCTAACAATACAAACATTTGATGGCAAGACTATCAAAGAGTCTATAGCTACGCATGTATATAGAGGGCACACCGATAGGTTGATTGAGATAAAAACAAGGTCTGGAAGACAGGTAAAACTCACGCCAGCACATAAGTTATTGAAAATCGACTCCGAGCTTAGGATTGTCGAAACACCGGCGGAGAGGTTAAAAGAAGGCGATTTCATCCTCGCGCCAAGGAAGCTCTCTCTAGGAGACCCCTATAAAGAACTAAAAGTGGAATTTGAATGTAGGGTTGCTGACAAAGAGGTTGTTGAACAAGTACCAAAAGTGATTGAAAAAATCATAAGGAAGGAAAAGATAACAAAAAAAGAACTAGCCAAGCTGCTTGGTGTCTCCTATGATGTATTGCTTGGTTTCTATTTGAAAAGGAACAAACCCACACTTGAATTCTGCAAAAAGCTGTTTAAGCTTGCGAACATAAAGCTTACAGTGAAAAAAATCAAGGTCGAGAGGCAGGCAAAAGCAATAACTGTGCCCAAGTACTTAGATGAGGAATTATCAGAGCTGTTAGGTTATTTGCTTGCGGATGGGAGCGTCAAGGGGAAAGCTGCAGTGGAATTCTATAATAAAAATAAAGAACTGAGAATGCGCGTTAAGCACCTGCTAAAGAAATTATTCGGCTTAGAAACAGAGGAGTACTGTGCAAGAACGGTTGAAGCAATAAGAGTCCATAGCAGAGCGCTGGTTAGATTTCTTGCTCAGCTCGGTTATCCCCTTAGAAAAAAATCCAAGTATGCAAGGCTTCCAGACGGACTTATCCCCTCACCAGAAAGCGTAATAAGAAGCTTTTTAATCGCTTATATAGAATGCGATGGGCACATAGGTAAAAATGAGATTGAAATAGTAACCGCAAGTGAGCAGATGTTAACAGGACTTTCCTACCTGTTACAGAGGCTCGGTGTGCTATACAGAACAAGAGAAAGATGTATTAATAAATGCAAATATTTTCGAATATCCATACCGGCCAGAGAAGCAATTAAAATTGCCGCATATTTCAATAAGGAAAAATTCTATAACTCTACAGACATTATTCCGATGAGCCCAAGGTTATTTAGAAAAATCTTAGGAGCTGTTAAACCTTTCGAACTAGAAAAAGAAGGAATTAGCACAGCCGGTTATTATACAAACCAGAATTTAACTGCAAAGACTTTCCTGAGAATAGCCAATAAAATAAAAGTTGCTTCTCATTTAAAACAGCTAGCAGATGCTTTAGAGTATGTTTTCTGCGACAGAATTGATGAAGTGAAGGTAATAAACAAAAAAAGCCCGGTATATGATATCACTGTGCCTGAAACGCATAATTTTGTTGGAGGTACAACCCCATTACTGCTACATAACACAGTGATGCAGCACCAGTTAGCGAAATGGGCCGATGCTGAAATAATTGTTTACGTTGGTTGCGGCGAACGCGGCAACGAAATGACTGATGTGCTAACAGAATTTCCAAAGCTAACCGATCCAAAAACAGGCAAGCCGCTGATGCAAAGAACCGTGCTTATAGCCAATACCTCGAATATGCCGGTTGCTGCCCGTGAAGCTTCTATCTATACAGGCATGACTATAGCAGAGTACTACCGCGACCAGGGCTTCAATGTTGCAATAATGGCTGATTCAACCTCGAGATGGGCAGAAGCTTTACGCGAGGTTTCTTCGCGTTTGGAGGAAATGCCGGGCGAAGAAGGTTATCCAGCATACTTAGGAACCAGAATAGCCGAATTTTACGAAAGAGCCGGCAGAGTAAAAACCCTCGCTGGCAAACTTGGCTCTGTGAGCGTTATAGGCGCGGTATCGCCGCCAGGCGGCGACTTCTCAGAGCCGGTAACACAAAACACATTAAGAGTTACAAAGGTGTTCTGGGCTTTGGATGCAAAACTTGCTGAAAGAAGGCATTTTCCTGCAATCAACTGGCTCACATCCTATTCACTTTATACGGAGCAAATAGATGAGTGGCTTGCAAACAACATAGAGGAAAGGTGGCCAAAGTTGAGAAAAAGAGCAATGGCTTTACTGCAGAAGGAGGCAGAGCTTCAGGAGATAGTGCAAATTATTGGCCCGGATGCTTTGCCTGAAAGAGAGCGCTTAACCCTTGAAGTTGCGCGAATGATTCGCGAAGACTTTTTGCAGCAGAACGCGTTCCATGAGATAGATTCTTACTGTCCGTTGGAAAAGCAGCTTGCAATAATTGAATTGATTCTGTTCTTCTATGATGAAGCGAATAAGCTCGAGGTGATAGATACAAGCAAGATCGAAACATTCAAATCCATTGAGCTAATCGCTCGCCTAAAATATCTCACAAAGAATGATGTGCTAAAAGAGGTGCCCAAGATAAAAGAGCTGATAAAGAAAGAAGTGGCAAAGCTCGGGATGGAAGAGAGTAAGAGTTTCGCGGAGGTGGGCAAATGATTAAGGAATACAACACTATCGAGCGCATCGCTGGCCCATTAGTATTTGTCAAAAACACGAAAAACGTATGCTATCAGGAGCTCGTTAGAATAAAGCTCCCTGATGGCAGCGAAAAAAATGGGCAGGTGCTTGAAGTTACCGAGGATATAGCAGTTGTGCAGGTTTTCGAGGGCACGGCAGGCATCGATATTAAAAAATCCAAAGTGAAGTTTCTTGGCGAAACCGCAAAGCTCAAAGTAAGCTTAGACATGCTTGGTAGAATATTTAATGGCATTGGAAAGCCCATTGACTCTGGCCCAGAAATAATCGCTGAGAAAGAGCTTGATATAAATGGAATGCCAATAAATCCAACGAGCAGAGATAACCCAAGCGACTTCATACAGACAGGTATAAGCGCAATAGACGGTATGAATACACTTGTTAGAGGGCAGAAGCTGCCAATATTCAGCGGAGCTGGATTGCCTCACAATAAGCTTGCCGCACAGATCGCAAGACAGGCAAGGGTTTTAGGCAAAGAGGAAAAGTTTGCGATAGTATTTGCTTCGATGGGTGCTACGCACGAAGAAGCAAACTTCTTTAAAGAGGAATTTGAAAGAACCGGTGCTTTAGAAAGGGTTGTTATGTTCCTGAACTATGCTGATGACCCAGCAATTGAGCGAATAATTACGCCAAGGATTGC
>JAFCEU010000101.1 GCA_017608995.1 Candidatus Iainarchaeum sp.
GAAAGGTTTCATAAACTTTACGGCATTCCTCGAGTATTCTATAATCGCTGGTATCGGAATAATAGTTGCAATAATGCTCTTCATAATCCTTGGGTCTGGCGTAAAGGAGAGGGTTTCAGAAACCCGTCAAGCAATGAGGTTAATGATATGCCCGAAGGCGTTCATCCCAAGCAACTGTAATGCGCTTGATATTGACGGGGACGGAAAAGAAGATTGCATATGGGATGTGAAACAAAAGGTGTGTGTGCCAAAATGATGTTTTTTGAAGAAAAGGCGCAGGTTGCCTTTGATTATCTCATTTTGCTTACCTTTGTCTTAGCTCTTGTTATTACGGTTTCTATTCTTATCACATATCTTAAAACTGTTGCACAGGAAGCAGTTAAAGAAGTAGAGAACATAAGGGAATCTTTGCTCTCATCCTTAATGCGCTAGGTGCTCCGATGTGGCAGGTGCTTGCATTCACTATTTCATTATTTGGGCTTGTAATTGCAACCTATACTGATTTGAAAGAAAGAATCGTACCAAATAAGCTCAATCTTTTTCTAGTAAGTTCTGGGTTGTTAATGTACCTATCTTTTTCCTATTTGAATAACAATTGGTCACTCTTTGGTTATGCTATATTTGCGCTTATTTATTCTTTTCTGTTTGCATATTTTCTTTATAAAATTGGGGTCTGGGCTGGTGGCGACGTAAAGCTTTTTGCTGCTTTGGCTGCATTAAATCCGGTGAATCCTTTCATTGTAAGATTCTTTGGATTTAATGGAACAATTATTAGCATGCCGCTCTTCCCAATAGAATTATTTGTTCTTACTGTATTTGCGATGTTGCCAATAAATATTGTTATATTATTTAAGCGAGCAGATTCGAGCACAAGGAAACACCTCTTGTTTTTGCTTTCAGCCCCTGTTTTTCTTTGGGTTTGCAGCACCGCAATTCCAATCAAAATGGCCAGCACACTATTTGCAACACTTTCCTTTTTTGGTTTTATTTATTTCATATTCGCTTGCTACTTTGCAGGCAAGGTTATCCTAACCAAAAAAATAAAAATAAGTGAGCTGCAAGAAGGCGATATACCTGCAGAATTCATACGAATTGTAAATGGAAAAGTGATTAGGGAAAAAGGTTTTAATATAAAAAAGCTTATTAATTACTTAGCTCAACATAAAATAGGCAACGGTAAGCGAGGAGATGAGATAGTGAGCCCATTAAAAGCTCGTGGAGTTACTGAAGAAGAGATTATAAAGCTAAAAGAGCTTGTGAACAAAAAAATGCTTGAGGATTCTATATATATAAAAGAGTCCGCCCCTATGGTTCCAGCAATTCTGGCAGCTTATGTTGTTTTGAATATTTCGGGTGATATCTTATGGCTTTTAGCCGCTTAAATAAAAGAGGCCAGACATCTGTTGAATTCCTTTTCCTCTTCCTCATAATGCTGATATATGTAAATACAACAGTGTATCCTAACATGAACATCTCACGAGCATATATAGAAGAAACCCACAGATTAGGGCAGGCAAGGCTTGCAATCAAACAGATTGCAAACGCAGTTACGGAAGTTGCGGCATCAAGAGAGCTTATCTGCGATGAAACAAATAATAAAATCCAATTTGAGGTTGAAATGAATAATTCAATAACAATAAATCCGGATCCGGAAGGGAATACATGTGGCGGAAATACATGCTATGGCGTTGAAATCGTTTCTTTGCCAAGCGGCATTACATTGAACTGCGTAAACTTTAATAATAATATACAAACAGGGGATTATTCCGATAAATTTAAGATAGAGGTGTATGAACATCCTGAAGGAGTTGTAAACCTCAATGTTATCTAAAAGGGCACAATCATCATTTGAGATGATAATAGTAACGGCAATAATAATTATGTTAGCGCTCACTATAACCTCCTATCTGCCGAAGGTTGGAGTAAGCACAGGTATAATTTCTGTGCTTAAATCTGAAACCCTGAAAGAATTGAGTAAAGAGGACAAGTTCTATTTTATAGAAGGGATTGATCCGCCCGAAGGCGTTGGTGGTGATGGCAGAGTTGTTGTGAGAATCGGCGGGGGGGACAAA
>JAFCEU010000102.1 GCA_017608995.1 Candidatus Iainarchaeum sp.
ACTGCAATTAGTATATCGAAGTAGTCCAAATCAACTGATTGTTGAACACGCAGATACAGGAGCTGATATTTTCTGGATTGACGACGACACAGACTATGCTTATTTCGCCGGCAAAGTCGGCATCGGGACAACTTCACCAAGCTATAAATTGGATGTTGCTGGTGGCGGCAGATTTTCGAGTGATATTTATGTTGGCTCTAATAAAGTCTGGCATGCTGGCAACGACGGCTCCGGCTCTGGCTTGGATGCAGATAAATTGGACGGGTTGCACTCATCTGCATTTTTGAAAAACACAGTGACGACGCAAAGTTGCTCTGTGACGTTTAGCGCCGGCGTGACAGGAACATGCGACGTGACGTGTAGTTCGGGCTATGTACGGACGGGTTGCTCGGCCGATAGTGATTACACTGACATGAGGGTATGGGCTGCGCCGATCACAGACGGCTGTAGGTGCAAGGGACGTTACAATTCGGGATCAGGACACACACTATACTGTTATGCCTACTGCGTTAAGTACTAGCGAGCAAGTGAGAAGGTGCGGATTGGACAGGCAGAGCTAACATATTTTGGTCCAACCCCAACCTCGGTACCTTAGAGCCAAAATTTTTTAAGAAACATCTTCCATTTTGCTGATTTTTTCTGATATAGTTCGATAGCTTTGAGCTTCTTGGTGAAAAGCACAATCTTCTTCCAAAAAGCACCAACAAACCCCAAAAAGTGCCAAAACCACAAAGAGCCCAAAAAACTCCAAAAACCCAAAATCCCAATAATTCCGATAAACCCAACAAGCCCCGATTTTTTGATTTCTGCCCAAAACCCGCATAAACAGTAGTTTCAGGGCAGCTTTCTAGAGCAGTTTTCCAGCACAACCCCGCTAAATTTCAAAAATCGGCACTCAATGATTTCAAAAAACAGGTGCTCAAAAAATAAAATTCTCAGTGCTCGGATTTCAAAAAATAGGTTGCTCGAAATCAACCAATTAATTTGACTATGTCTTTTGTGGTCAGTACTTTTACCACCGACTGCTTTTTCAGTCTTTTTTCGTTGCTCCAAATACTGCAATCAAGCTTTAGCGCTAATGCAAAGTATGCAGCATCGTCTATCTCTGGGGATATTTCCTTGGCTTTTGACAGAAACTCCCTGAAAGAGCCCTATTTTTCAAAGTTCACAAATAGCTTGAGCCTTTTTAAAGCTTCTTCAAATTCTGATTCTTTAAGCTTGCTTTTCTTGCAGATTACTTCCTTGTATTTTAACAGTTCTTCTATTGCGAGTTCAGGCGAATATAATTTGAGTGATTCAAACCTTGTTATGAGTTCTCTCGTGGTTGTTTCTTGCCTGAAGAAGGAAAACAGCACGTTAGCGTCAACCACAAGCTTCAGCATTCATAACAGACCTTTTTCTTCTAAACGTTTTCTCATCGCTCTGTTCACTTTTCTACCAAGCTTTATGCATTCTTCTTCGGTTAATTCGCTTTTTGACAGCATTTTATTCAGCCTTTCAAGCATTACTGCTCTGGCAACCTCTTTTTAAAAGGGATTGCGATTTTCCAAAGAACGGATTCCTGGCTTTCAATTTCTGGTTGATTGTTTTAGTTTTCCAAATTTTCGATGGTTATTGTTTTTAAATTGTTGCTAGCTTATTAATGTTACTGTATCCATTGCGAGTGTGAGGTTATGAGGACTAGATTTAAGGATTTGCTGGATTTGCCTGAAGGCACTATTGTTGTCGGAGACAAAACATTGGTCCTGTTCAGGGTTTTGGGGAAAGGAAAGCCCAGAATTGAAAGGATCAGGGGTTTGATTAAGGAGTATAAGGACAGGTATTCTTCTGTTGAATTGCAGCACAAGGCAAGAGACTGGTGGAAAGATGTACCTGCTTGATACCAATATTTTTCTGGAAATTTTGCTGGATAGAGATAGGGCTGGAGAGTGTGAAGAGCTTCTTAAAAAGCTGGAGGCGGGCGAGGTTACAGGGCTTTTAACGAGTTTTACTCTGCATTCTATTGCTGTGGTTTTGGAGAGGCTTAAGGGTTTAAATGCCTATGAGCTTTTTCTTGAAACAATAACAAGACTAAAAGGGTTGCTGTTTTATTCAACGTCTCCTTCTGAAGAGATGGAAGTCTGTGGTTTGGCAAAGGAAATAGGGCTTGATTTTGATGATGCCTTGCATTATTATGTTGCAAAGAAGTTCCATTTGGATATAGTTAGTTTTGATAAGCATTTTGATGGAAAGGGAATAAAGAGGGTTGAACCAAAGGATATATTGTAACACTGCTTTGGCGTGTTTCCGGTTTTTTCTTCACTTTTTCAATAATTATTGTTTTTAAATTGTTGGCATGTTTATTTTCCTGTAAGGTGGTTTAAGTTAAAGGGTAATTGCTATATAAAAAACTGATAGCACAAACTCGGACCGCAAAAATCTGCCCTGCATTAGCTGGGACTATGAAAATGAGGAAATATTTAAGGGAAAGAAGATAGAGTTTGTTCCTTTGTGGAAATGGCTGCTATTCCTATAGGACAAAAATCGCGTTGGTTTAAAATTGTTTAATATAAATACTATTAAATCCAGTTGCCTATGCATTTTATCACGCTCCCGAGGCAAGCTCTTTTGCTGGAGTCGGATAACCCTAACGCGGCTTGCCCCTATAAAATGCGATTCGTAAAAAATAGAAATAACTAATTTATGTCAAATAAGTTAACAGCAAGCGAAACAAATAAATATGAAAAGATATCTATAAAAGTATAGATATTATAAATTAAAGAGGAAAAAGAAACAAAAGGTGAGCTTATGAACAAGCATGCGCTAATCCTTACATTCATTTTATTTATTTCCCTCTGCGCCTATGCAGCCGTTCCCAGATTGCTTACAGTGCAAGGCAGATTGAAAGAAAACGATGTGCTTGCAAATGGAAATTACGATATAACCTTCTATATTTACGATGTTGCTACAGGAGGCACCCCCTTATGGCAAGAATCGCATGCAAATGTAAGCGTTGATAAGGGTTATTTCAGCGTTGCTACAGGAGGCACCCCCTTATGGCAAGAATCGCATGCAAATGTAAGCGTTGATAAGGGTTATTTCAGCGTCCTTCTGGGCGAAACAAACCCATTAAATTTGGATTTTAAGAAACAATACTGGCTCACCCTAAAGGTTGAAAACGATACTGAAATGAGCCCACGTATTAAACTCACAGATGCAGGCTATGCATTCGTTGCAATCGATTTGAACGTGCAGAGCAACCTGAATATCGATGCAGGTACTTTATATGTGGATATAGAAAATAATAGGGTTGGCATCGGGACAACGACGCCGAGTAGTAAATTACACATCAGTGGTGGAACAGGTTCGGTGGATGTACTTATTGAAGCAGACACTGACAATTCTGGCGAAGGAGACCAGCCAAGCATTACGCTTTCACAAGATGGCGGTGCAACAATTGGAAAACTTGGCTATTTTGATAGCACCAACCAGCTCTCTCTTTACAATACTGTGGATGATTTATTGACACTTGGAACCAATAATGATAAGGATATGCTGGTAATAGATCAATCCGGCAACGTTGGTATAGGAACAACATCGCCAAGCTACAAGCTTCATGTTGCTGGAGATATTTATGCCACAGGCACGGTTTACAGCAATGGCAACGCTGTTCTCACATCAGAAACAGGAGATATAAGCAGCGTTACTGCTGGC
>JAFCEU010000027.1 GCA_017608995.1 Candidatus Iainarchaeum sp.
AACTAACGAGACCCCGGAGCTAATGCCTGCAGCAATCCTGTTTGCGCACAAATTAGCGATGCGCTTAACAGAGGTACGAAAGAAGAAAATATTGCCTTACTTAAGGCCGGATGGAAAAACTCAGGTAACTGTTGAATTTGAAGGTAATAAAGTTAAGCGTATTGATGCGGTTGTGGTTGCTGCTCAGCACGACCCAAATGTGGAGCTCGAAAAGCTGAGGGAAGATATAAAGCGCGAAGTTATAGAACCTGTATGTAGTGAATATTTGGATAAGAATACAAAGTACTATATAAACAACACCGGTCGTTTTGTGCTTGGCGGCCCAATAGCAGATGCTGGATGCACTGGAAGAAAAGCTGGATGCACTGGAAGAAAAATAATAGCAGATACCTATGGCGGCATAAGCAAGCATGGTGGTGGCGCTTTCTCAGGCAAGGACCCAACAAAAGTGGATAGAAGCGCAGCCTATATGGCTCGCTATATCGCAAAGAATATTGTTGCTGCTGGCCTAGCTGACAAATGTGAAATACAGCTAGCTTACGTAATAGGTGGCCACAAGCCACTCTCTTTATTTGTTGATGCCTTTGGCACGAATAAGGTTCCAGAGGAGAAGATAAGGGAGCTTATAACAGAAAACTTTGATTTGAGTCCAAGCGGCATAATAGACACTCTCGATTTGCTAAGGCCGATTTACAGCAAGACAGCTTGCTATGGCCATTTCGGCCGCGAATTGCAAGAGTTCACATGGGAGCGCACAGATGTGGCAGAAACACTAGCAAAGCAGGCAGGGCTATAATGCTTACTATTAGCCAAACTTCAAAGAAAGAGAAATTAACTGAAAATTTCTATTATTCCTCTGAAAAATCTACCAATAGTTAATGTAATATCTGTAAAAAGATCGCTTCCTTTACATCTATTTTCTACAAACTGTATCAGCCCGTTTAAAGTTTTTAGGTTGGCAACTTCCTCGAATTGGGCTTCGCATATTATTGCATTTTTGAAGCCACCTTTTTCAATTTCTACTTTTTCTCCAAAGTTAATTCCAGCTGTTGCTAATTCTTTGCTGCCATCATACACAACAAAATTAACTTTCTTGCCTTTCAGATACGAAGGTATTGTATATTCTCCTTGAATTAGCGACTCTATTTTAGTCTGAAAAATATCATATTTTTCATATCTTTCTAGCAGCTTTTTTGCTCTTTCTAGGTCTTTCTCCCTTAACGTTGTCTTTGGGAATTGCTTAAAATTCCAACAATCACAATACCAGCAATACTCTACCAGTTTTTCACCAGCATACCTCTCCTCATAATAGCCCCAAAATTCCTCATCAGGCCCCAGCTCTTTTAATCTGGTTTCCTTTTCGTAAATCTGCAAAAATTTACATTCTTTGCCTTCACTTTTACATAGCTTCTCCAGAAGGTTGTACCAGCCCCACCACCATCTTGTTACCTTCCACTCAGCGGCTTTCTGGCGGATTTCTAATTTTTTCTTTTCATCTTCGCTTACCCATTTTGCTTTAAGAAATTCTTTCTCCTGTGGGGTTATGCCCTCACTAAAAATGCCTTTAATACAGAATATTTTTTCTTTTTTTAAATCCGGGCGTTCTTCAGCCAATTTTTCTTTCAACGATTTTCCTGCGCAGTTCCACGCCTGGCAGGAGAAACCACAGGTAAAATGAGAATATTGCACAGCATTGTTTTCTCCAAGCGACTTAACCTCTTTATCTACAACCCTGCTGTTTATATGGATATGGTCGTCAGCAAGAAAACCGTTTTCCTCTCTTGTTTCAGGAGGGTCGCAGTTATAATTTCCTGAAATATACCCTTTGTAAAACATTGAAACATTTTTGTTTCTATATGTTCCCTTTCCCGCAATTGTCTGAAAAACAACCCAATTTTGGAAGCCAGATTTTGAACATTCCAGAACTACTTTGCTTTGCTCAATAACACACTGCCTTCTTATATCATAAGGCCAGTTATTATAATTCCCAATATTTTCCCTTATCAAAGATTGAGAACCAACATCGTAAACAGTCCATGCTTGGGTTGATGTGGCTATTAATATGAAATACAGCAGGGTCAGCAACATAACCAATTTCTTGTTTCCCATTGCATCATAATAGCTGCTATTCATCTTTTAATAAGTTCTTTTTAAGGTAAACTATCTTTTTTCTTGTTACTGCCAAGTTATCCGAGTTTTCTCAGCCGATATGCTGGCAGAGCAACCCAGTCAGCAATTTCTTCAGGTTTTCACTGTTCTTTCTTCACCTTTTTTATTTCTTTATTATATTATTACATTACTTATGCTTGAGGACTTCATTGAAGTAAACGAGCTTAAAGCGAAAATTATTAATAAACCGATAGTGAATTCTAATTCCGCGTGCTGCGAGCTAATAATGCGTGAGCCTACTACATTAAAACCCTTATTACTCGTGCATCTTTGTAAGGATTCTATTAATTTAGAGAAAGTCGCAAAGGTGTTTGCAGATGAGCTCAGAGTTCCAGAGGCAAGAGAGGCTTTTTTCGTTACTGGCTATAAAAAAGAGTATTTGCCACCAATTTCAATATATGGGGTAATTGTTATAATGGATAAAAAGGCTGCTCGCAAAGAAGAGCTTTATTTCCTTGTAGATGAAGAGCGCACACTAGTGATAACACCGCAAGAGATAATAGAAGCAAACGAAGAATGCCTTGTTGAGGATATCACCGGGTGATGTTTTGTTTTTAGATATGCACGTGCACACTATTTATTCTGGCCATGGAAGCTTGCGTGTAAAGGATATCTTTAAAATATACAGGGCAAAAGGAATAGTGCCTGCGATAACCGAGCATAATACAGCAAAGCCCTGGAAGGAAGCGGAGCATTATTCTAAGAAGTATGGTTTGCCTTTCATAAAGGGCGAAGAAATAAAGGTCTATCATAATGGCAAACTAGTTGGCGAGATTTTAGGCTTTTTTATGAATGAGGAAGTTAAAGCCGCTAACGTTTTTGAAGTAATTGATCGCCTGCGCGAACAACAAGCTTTGATTTCGGTTGCGCATCCTTTCGATGTGCTGCGTAAGCCTTTGTTTAAAGGCTTTCTTATGCTCGATGAGATAAAGAATAAGATCGATGCTATTGAGGTGTTCAACAGCAGGTGCTGGTTTCTTTCAGCGAATGAAAATGCAAAGCATTATGCAGAAAAAAATAAGCTTGCTTTTACAGCAGGCACAGATGCGCATTTTCCATTTGAATTAGGAAGCGCATTTTTAATAGTTGACGCTAACAGCATCGAAGAAGTTAGAAAAAAGATACTTGCCAAGAAATGTTCTTATTGGGGAGAACGCAATGGTTTGAGAGCGCATTTATGCACGCAGTTGGCTAAGCTCGGATTTTTTAAGTGATTTTTATGGAGGAACCTTTCGAAAGAGTGAAGCTTGCAGATAAAGAAATTCTGCTTCTCGGCACTGCTCACGTAAGCGAAAAAAGTGTTGATAAGGTGCTTGAGCTCATTGAGGAGGAAAAGCCAGATTGTATTGCTCTGGAGCTTGATAGAGCAAGGTTTGAGCAGCTCGTAAGAGAGAAGGTCTGGCGCGAAGCAAATGTTTTTGAGGTTGTGCGAGAGGGAAAAACCTACCTGCTGCTTTTCAATTTGGTGCTCTCAAGTATGCAAAGAAAACTTGGTGAGCAGCTTGGCGTTAAACCTGGCAGTGAAATGTTAGCAGCTGCAAAAGCAGCAGAACAAAAAGGTATTCCAATAGCGCTTGTAGATCGCGATATAAGAGTTACGATGAAGCGCGCGTTAGCTGCAATGAGCATTTTTGAGAAATTAAAACTATTATTTCAGCTACTGCTCTATTCGCTAGGTTTTGGTGGAAGGATAACCAAAGAAGAGGTTGAAAAGCTCAAGAGCAAAGATGTTCTAAGCATGCTCATTCAAGAATTAGCCAAGGAGTTTCCATCGATAAAAACTGTGCTTGTGGATGAACGCGACCAATACATTGCCTATAAGCTTAAAACCCTAAAAGCAAAAAAGGTATTGGCAATTATTGGTGCAGGCCACTTATCTGGCATAAAAGAAAGCCTAAAAAGGGATGTCGATATTACAAAGCTTAAGCACGAACCAAAATCGCGAAATTATGCGCTTTTCCTAAAGGTTTTGCTTCCACTGGTTTTAATTCTGCTCATTTCGTTGGGCGTATATTTTAAAGGAGCGCAATTCGCATTGAACGCTTTTCTTATTTGGTTCTTCGTAAATGCAACTCTTTCATCACTTGGCGCGATAATTGCAAGAGCGCACTGGAAAAGCGTTTTAGCTGCTTTTATTTCTGCCCCTTTAACTTCGTTGCATCCCGCCTTAGCAGCTGGCTGGTTTGCAGGCATTATGGAAGCAAGAGTTAGGCCTGTACGCGTGCTCGATTTAGAAGACTTGAATAAAATAGATTCATTAAAAGATTTTCAAAGAAATCGCTTTGCACATGTTTTGGTTGTTACAGCACTCGTAAATGCAGGCTCTACAATAGCTACTTTCCTTTCGCTTTACCTAATTGCCACAATGCTTTAATTAGTATATTTATTCTACCACTGTGCCAGGAGCAACGTTGTCTGCAATAGTAACCAAAGCATACCTGCCTTCGTTATCCTTGGCTGCAAGGAGCATAGCTTCACTCTTTACGCCTGCGATTACCGCTGGCTCTAAGTTAGCTACCACAATCACATTTTTGCCAGTGAGTTCGTCTTTTGTATAGAATGGCTTTATGCCAGCAACAATCTGCCTTTGCTCGTTGCCTAAATCGATCTTTATCACGTAGAGTTTATCTTTGCCTGGTATATCTTCAACCTCGAGGATTTTAGCCACTTTAAGTTCCATCTTCTTAAAGTCGGCGAAGCTGATCAATAAAACCACCTCACTCTATAGCTTTATGCCCCGCATCTTTTTTTAAATATGGTAGTATCTTGCCCTTGCGCTCAGCTTCTTCTATGAGCTTCTTAGCATAAAGAATCCTTTGTGCGCCGCCAATTATGGTCATAGCTATGAGCAACCACAATACAATTCTGAGAGTTTCGATTCCAAAAATAGCAGGCACGAAGCTCGCTAAAAGCAAACCGATTATGATTAAACTTAGCTTGTCTGCGTGCTCACCAATTGCGGGCCAGTCTCGGTTATCAGTTATTATTACAAGCCCAACTCTGGGCTTGGCGTAACTTTCCATAAGGGAAAAACCCAATGCAAAAACACTCTCAAAGGGAAATGCAAACACAAACGAGCCAAGCAGAATCATTTCTACATATTTATCCATCATTGTTTCAAAGTAATTGCCGAAGTGGCTTTTCTTTTTAGTAAGTTCTGCTACTGCCCCATCTATAAAGTCCATTGTAATGGCAAGTAGAGCAAATATGCCTGCAAGCAAATAATTGCCGCTATAGATAAAATAGCCCGCTATTAGCGCAAGAGGGATTCCTAAAAAGGAAACTATATTTGGATGAATGCCTAGCACAGCAAAAGGTTTCGCGAGTATAAATGCGAGCTTCTTTGTTTTACCTCTCAGCCTACCTAACATGTTTGCGCCTCGCAGCTTTTATAAAATGCAAGAAGAGCGGATCCGGTTTTAATGGCCTGGAAGTAAATTCCGGGTGGTATTGACATGCCATATAAAATTTATGCTGTGGAAGCTCCAATATCTGCATTACTCGCTTATCTGGAGCTTTACCAGAAAAAACCATGCCGTGCTTCGATAATATTTCAATGTACTCTGGATTTAGTTCATAGCGGTGCCTAAAACGCCTTCTTATAAAGCTCTGTTTTCCATGAATCCTATGAGCTATTGTGCCTGGCATAAGCTCAACGTCGTGGCCACCTAAACGCATCGTTGCTCCTAAACCGCTTATCTGCCTTTGCTCGGGCAAGAGGTCTATTACTGCATGCTTGCATTTTGGCTCAATTTCTGTGCTGTTTGCTCCTTTAAGCTTACAGACGCTCCTTGCAAACGCTATCACAGCCACTTGGAAACCCAAACATAATCCGAGGTAAGGAATATTCTTTTTTCTACAATAATCTGCAACAGCAATTTTGCCTTCTATGCCGCGCTTCCCAAAGCCGCCAGGAACAATAATTCCATCATAGTTTTTAAGCGATGCAATCTTTCTTGGTTCTCGTTCCAGCTTAGCGGTGTCAATCCAGCAGGTTTCTATACGTGTATTTAATACGCCTTCACAATGTTCGAGAGCCTTCAATATACTGATGTATGCGTCTTTTACATTGGTGTACTTTCCAGCTAATGCTATTTTCACGCTAGGCGCTTTTTTCGATACTCGATTTTTCTTTGTCCATTCTATGAGCTCTTTATTATTTGGCCTAAACTTCTTCTCGACTCTTAGCACTTCAAGTATTTTTTCATCAAGCTCTTTTTTTCTCAAAGCAAGTGGCAACTCATAGATCTTATCAATATCTTCAACACCAATGACGCGTTCAACGGGAACATTGCTATTCAAGCTTATCTTTTCCTTTATCGCCTTTGGTATTGGAGTATGCGACCTGCATACAATTATATTTGGCTGAATTCCTAAGGAAAGCAGCCTTCTTATGCCGAGTTGCGCAGCCTTGCTTTTATGTTCCCCCAGGCTTGGCGGCTCTATTATATATGTTGCATTTAAGAAGCAAACATTGTGCGAGCTTTCTTCATACATCAGCTCGCGCATAGCTTCCAAAGCGAACATATTTTCATAGTCGCCAACTGTGCCGCCGATCTCTATTACAACAATATCTGGCTTCTTTTTTACAGCGAGCTCTCTCACAAAGCGCTTTATTTCGCCGGTAACATGAGGAATAAATTGAACATCTCTACCTAAATAAGCTCCCTTGCGCTCCTTCTCCACAATGGTTTTATAAATCAGTCCGCTAGTGATGAAATTTTCTCTACCAAGGTTTTTATCCAAGAACCTTTCGTAAGAACCAAGGTCCATATCGGTTTCTGTTCCATCATCAAGTACAAAGACTTCGCCGTGCCTAAATGGATTTAGTGTGCCAGCATCTACATTAAGATAGGCTTCGAGTTTCATTGGCTCAACGTTCATGCCGCGGTTTGCAAAGAGCTTGCAGAGCGAGCTTGTGAGCATACCTTTACCAATGCCGCTCATAACAGAGCCCGTAATAACTAGGTACTTAGTCATACCTGCCTTATAGCCCTTCGGCACCGGCGTGTAGAATTCAGTAGAGCTTATGCTGGCGATGTTTTCAAGAAGTGTTTTGCCTTTCATCAAAGCCCCACCATATGTAATAGACTTGTTTTTTTAAAACTTGTGTTAATTTTCACCTTGGTTTAGGCTAAAGGTTTTTATTCCTTTTTCTTTTTTAATATTAAACCTATGTCATCGCGCAACGTGGTAATTAAACGCTTGGTTCTTGATGTAATGAAGCCACACAAGCCAGATATTGTTGATTTGGGCAAACAAATTTCTTCTTTACCTGGGATAAGTGGCTGTAATCTAACTGTGTTAGAGATAGACAAGAGCGTTGAGAATGTTAAGATTACAATAGAAGGCGATAATATAAGTGCCAAAGAGGTCGAAAAGGTCCTCGAAGAAAATGGCGCCACAGTACATTCAATCGATAAGGTTTCTATTGGTAGGCCAGGTGCAAAGATTGTTGAAGAGGCAAAATATGAGCACTGAGGAGGCTGATTCCTTATTCGTCTGCAGGAGCTTCATCAAATAAACGTTAACGCAAACGTGTACTCTATTTTAAGGCGCTATTTTGCAATGAACGCATTTGATGGAGCAGTTACCACGCTAGGCATAGTAATGGGCTTTTTTATTGCAGATGTTTCGGATGCACGCGTTGTTTTGCTTACAGTGTTTGCAACAGCGTTTGCGCTCTTCATCTCTGGCTTTTGGTCCGCATATATTACGGAAAAGGCAGAGCGCATACGCGATATAATTGAGCTAGAGAAAAAGCTTTTGCATACACTGAAAAACTCAAGGATGGCAAAGGCAACAAAACTTATTGCTCTCGAAGCAGCCATTGTAAATGGCTCTTCATCAGCATTGGTCGCGCTTTTTATAATAATTCCTTTTTTCCTTGCCTGGAATTCTTTCATACCTTTGTTGCTTGCTTTCTATCTCTCGATTTCCTTGGCTTTGTTTGTTTTGGTTTTCTTAGGTGTCTTCTTAGCTGCCCTTTCACACCAAAGTAAACTTATATTAGCAACCAAAATGCTCTTCGCTGGTTTATTGGCGATAGCGTTTTCCTTACTTCTCGAAGCGCTTTGAGGCACTTTACGCTATATAAAAATTTCTTCGTATATTTTGTTATAATGTGCCATTGAACTAAATGATGAATTTGCTTCTTGGCTTAAAAGGGAGCTGAAGTAGTGTCAATTCTAGAACAGTTCCTTTCTCCAGAAGATTATTATGCCCATTGCGGATAATAAAACTGAAATAAGCATGGTTATAAGGAATGCATGCTCTGAATGCTGAAACGGCAAAGCGATAATAGATGCTAGCTATAAGCGTTGGAATCATTAAGATTATTGTAACTGAAGTAAGAAGCTTCATAACCCTATTTAAATTGTTGGAAATAATAGAAGCAAAAGCATCCATCATTCCGCTGAGTATATTTGAATAAATATCAGCCATCTGCATCGCTTGTTCATATTCGTACCTAACGTCTTCGAGAAGCTCGCGGTCTTCTTCATACTTCGTAAACACCTTGTCCCTTGTAAGCTTAGATATTATAAGCAGATTCGATCTAAGCGAAGTAGTGAAATAAACAAGCGATTTTTCAAGGTTGAGAAGCTTCACAAGCTCTTCATTCTTCATCGATTTCTCAAGGTCTTGTTGTATTATGTGGCTTAGCTTATTGATAGATTTAAGATAGTTGAGATAAAGACGAGAGGAAACTAAAAGGAGTTTTAGCACAGTTTGAATCTTTTTGCCAGTGTTTATCTTGCCCTTCTTGAGTTCTTCTATAACATCATTTTTTATCGTGCAGAAGGTTATGAGGTGTCTTTTGGAAAGTATTATCCCTAATGGAATCGTAAAGTATTCAGGCTCGGCCATTCTTTTTTGAGGTGTTCTAATAAGAATAAAAAGTTCTCCATCAAGCCGCTCTATTTTTGGTACTTCGTCAGCATCATGCATATACTCTATTATCTCATCTGCTCCCTTTGCTAGGGCGCGCAGCCTTTTTAAGTCAGCATTATTTGGTTCAGCTATGTTTATCCAACTGCCATTTGTAGCTTCAGAAACTCTTTTCAACTTTCCATTAATTGTTTTATATATTTCAAGCATGCTGTCACAACGCAATATTTTTTAAGAGCGGTTTGCTAAAGAAATCGCCTCGCCAGACTAGTTTCGTGCTCTAATCCTCGAATCAATTCCTTCTTTAGTACCTTTTCTGGCATAAATAGCTTCTCTGCGATTTTAGCTGCTTTTATTGCCTTCTCTTCGCTTCCGCAGGTGTATATGTCCATTGCAACATAGCCGAATTCTGGCCATGTGTGCACTGAAATATGCGATTCTTCAAGAAGTACTATACCGGTAACGCCCTGTGGCTTAAACTGGTGGTATGCTTCGCTGATTCTATTGATGTTCGCTCTGCGGATTATTTCGTCAAAGATGTGCTTTACGCTTGGTACGTGAGCAATTAACTCTGCTGGGCACCCATATAACTCCATTATTATATGCATGCCCATCGTCATCGCTATCACCCATAACAGCCCACCACCGCTAAAACAAAAAGAAAAAATGAAAATAAAGCTTTACTAAAAATTACTGCAAAATCCTTTTTAAAGTTAATTGAAATCCATTTTTTCCTTTTCAGGACTATCTATAATTAATGAAAAATAAAAAATAAAAGGGCTGATGCCCTTTATTCTGGAGTTGGTAGCTCCGCCTCTAAGCTTTCCTCCTGGCTCTCCATTTCGGAAAGCATTTTATCAAGCTCTTGTTCCTGGTGTTGGCGTGGCAGCTCCATTGCCGTTCCCTTGCGGCTTTGGCATAACGAAAAGCACACCTGCACCAATCACTATAATAATAACTATGGCAATAACCACTAGAAATACCTTGTTTTGTAATATGCTTGTAGCCAATTATATCACCCGCCAACAATTTCACTAAGCGCTTTTTCACACTCTTCCTTTGTTTCGAACGTTTGCAATCCTTCGTACATGTATGCTCCGCAGAATTCTTTTAACCCGCACTCTCTGT
>JAFCEU010000028.1 GCA_017608995.1 Candidatus Iainarchaeum sp.
AGTGAAAAGCAAGATTCCTTATGCTGCAAAAGATGTTGCAATATTTTTGCCTTTGCCTGCAAACAATGTTGAAAACGCAAAAGCGCATGATGAGTTCGGCAAAAACATAAGCCTTAAATTGAGCGGTAAGCGCATCGAGGCAATTATCAAAGAGCTTGGGGCTTATGAACGCAAGCGCTTCTATCTGCAGCTTACTATTAGCGATTATTCATTATTTAAAAATAAGCTTATTGAAGATACAAAAGCGTTGCTTCGCGACCTGCTTGCTTCTAATGAGCTTTCTAGCGAAGCTAATGAGCTACTCAGCGATTTAGAACAGCTCGGCTCTGAAGCAAGCCTAGAAAAGCTTCAAGACGCTTACAAAAAGGCCTTAGAGCTTAAAAACAGAAAAGAAACCATTCTAATATTCGAAGAGCGTTACAACTTTTTCAAAGGCGCCCTTAAAAGCAGAATAGATACACTCAAAAAAACGATGCAGCAAGCAAAACAACTCGGAATGGCTGAGCTAGCGGCTTCTCTACAAGAAAAGCTTAGCAATGCAGAAATGGCGCTTGCTGAAGCAGAGAAATTATTTGGCACTAATAAGGAAAAAGCGATAGAGCTGATTGAAAATGCAATAGCAGCGCTTTCGGATCTACAAGAGAATAAAACTGCAAAGCTTTTTAAAGAGCAGGCTGAGCAGCTTATTGAGCAAGCAAACGCATTTGCAAAACTACTTACTAGAACAGGGTTGAAGGATGCAAACACAACAAAGCTAATGAAATTAGCAATGCAAAGTTACGAAAATGCTTGCAAGCTAATTTCAGAAGCCAAGCTTCTGGAAGCTAAAAATAACATAGTAACGTTGCAGCATTCTTTAACTGATCTAAATTCGTATTTTGAAAGTAGTTTGGAAAGACGCATAGCCAATATCGCTTCAGGATTAGATTTTGTTGAAAGGTTTAGAAACAGCTTTGCTTCTAGGCTCAGCTCCCTTGAAAAGCAGCTTGCCAGCGTTACAAAAACCCAGCTTGTTGACGCTCGCTACTTGCCGGGCTTTGATCAACACTTGCTTAGTGAGCTTGCAGAGCAAGCGGAACTTACAAACGACCCACTTTGGAAAAAACTAAAAGCGCTTCTTGCAGAGAATTCACTTGTTGAAGTAGCAGAGCTCGCAAATGCCGAGCGTTTCGATGAAAAACTTTCAAAGCTAAGGGCCTTGGATGTAAGAGTTATGCAGCTTGAAGATAAGCTAAAGGAAGAAGCACTCTATTATGTGCAATTGCTGGAAAAAAGCGCAAGCGATAAAGCGCTAAGCACTTTAAAGAAGCAAGCAAGGGAGGAATTATTGAAAGAGAACTATCTAAAAGCAATAGTTATTGCAAAAGCAGGTTTGGCTTCGCTTCCTGAAACAGAGAATAGCTCTGCGTTTTATGCAACTCTATTTGCTTTATCGGCGCTAGCGATAGCAGCAGTAGCTAAATTGAAAAGGAACAAAAAGGAAAAGCCGACCTTTAGAAGAGTTTTGCGAAACCCCAATTCTTTATGAGTATTATGTATAAGCTACTCTGATTGGGAGTTTAGATAGAGAAAAACTCCAATTGCGATTAGCACAAGCAAGATGCTTAACACTACAAGTGCAGTATTGTCTTTCTCCTCTGAAAATACTGTGGCTTCTGGGCAGTGTATTTGAAAATTATAGTCCGCGATAGTAACTAAGCAGCTTAGCTTAGCGTTTTCAGCGTTGGAAAGCAAAAATTTTGCCCTGTTAGTATCTCTTGGCCCAACACTAATAAGCGCTTTTTCTGGTTCTACAGTAGCATTCTCAGAAATAATACGCACTTCCACATTTTTCAAGATTATGCCGGAGCTATTTGAAACTACTACGCTAACCTTTGCTTTACCATCCTGTTCTATAGAATCCACTATAAGAGCAGCGTTGATTTCTGGCGTTTTCCTTGGAATTATAGTTACTGTATTGGAAAGCAGCATTCTTTGCTCAGAGAACGCGTCTGTATAGTAAAGCGCTGAAGGCGGCAAATTGAAGCGTGTTGCTTCCTTAACGCGCACAATATAATAGAAACTTAAGGTTTCATTGGGTTTTGCAACTGCTTCAAATATCGCTTCGCCAATTTCTTTTTTAGTGCTGCGCTCCCCTGCAATTCCACGTTTAGATTCAACAAGTATATTGGCATCCTCGTTGCCAGAATTCCTAACACTTATTCTTACATTAAGGTCTTCACCTATCACTGCTTCATATCGCTCAACACAATCGTTGCCAGCAACAATGCATTTCCTAAAATCTTCTTTCTCAAACACAGGCATTTTATAGTATGCTATCTTTGAGCTGTTGCTCAGCTCTATCTTGGTTATGCTCCTGCTTGGCTTCAAACAGATTTTAAGCAGGCTTTCTTCCTTTATGAATTCTTTATTTATAGGAACTCTTGCAATGCAAGCTTCATTGCATTTAAGCTCGCTAGCTCCGAGAGCAGCAACCCTTTTTCCGTTTAGGAACGCTTCTATTTTTGCATTGCCTGTGTTGGAAGGTTTTAATTTGAGCTCTAGAATAAGAAAAGCATAGCCCTCTGCTTTCGGCAATGTTATGTAGAAGTCTTTACATTGCTCTTCGCTAGCCTCAAAGCTTTCATATCCAAAATCAGCGAGGCTCTTTTCAAAAACCACTGAGCCATAAACGCTTGCGCAAAGTAACGCTAAGAGCAGCGCAAGCATCGCATGCTTAGCCATACATTCCGCGCTCCTTAAGCTCCTTAATAATTGTGTTAAGAGTTTCTTTTATTCCTTTCTCGTTTTTTACCTCTATTACTTTGTTCTTCTTATATCTCCTAAACACATGCTTCTTACAGTAGTCTATTCCCTCACAAAAAACATTGTCCATTATTTTCACATCGTTGTAGCCTTTCCTTTCGAGCCTCTCTTGAAGTATCTCGGGATGCACTCGCAACAGCACAACAGCATCAACATCAAGCTTTATTTCGCAAAGCGTGTGCCCTTCAATTATTATATTGCTGTTTTTACCCAACACTTTGCTTAGCTCTTGCTTGAGCTTCCTCAATGAAATCTCAAGTTCTGCATTGCTATGATCCCATTTTGCTATGCCCTTTTGCAATGCAAAGTCAGCTTCGTTTATCGTTTTGCATCTGAGCCTCTTTGCAAGCTGCTTAGCAATAGTGGTTTTTCCGGTGCCCGGAGAGCCGGTAATTAAAAGTTTCATAATAATTTTATGCCTAAAAATGAATAAAAACGCACGCTTTAAGAGCATAACCTTGAATTTTTGTAGAATTAGAAGGGTTAGGGTCGGTGAGGTGATCTTAGAATTAGGCCGGATTTGGTGAAAGCGGGACAATCATCGCTAACCACGCGACCTTCCTTAAGCTTAGCATAATTCTTTTTACAGCGCTCATTGTCCCGCTTTTTAACCGGCATCATTCCAAAGCCCCCTAACCCATACTAATAAAATAACACACGTATATAAAAATATTTCGCTTGAATAAGCCCAAAATAAGCTTTTTTTTATGTAGAAAGGCTTTTTTGCCCTTAATTCAACGAAAAAGCAAAAAATAAGGCCTCTCTCCTTATGTATAAGCCTATTTTTTCTTTAATTCTACAAACCTTCATACAGCAAGCTAAAAATTGGTTATGTATAGAAAAATTATTTTTCAAAAAGAAAAAGATTTTTTCAAAAATTAGCCAAGCTATGCTAACCTTTTAGCATCTAGGTTTTGTGGCGCAATTGCCCTTGTTTTAAATCGCGTGCTTATGAAGTTAGCGAAGCTTATCGCTTTGCTTTGCTCACCATGGTTCACTATTGCTCGCTTAGGCTTCGGCCTTAGGTTTTTCACGTAGTTTATGAGCTGATTCCTATCGCTATGGCCTGAAAAGCCCTCAACGGTTTCAACACGCATATTTATCTTCAATGCTTTAGTTTTTCCGTTCTTTGCCATTATAGGGATTGTTCTCGTGCCTGTTTGTATTTTCCTGCCTAGTGACCCTTCGCCCTGATAACCTACAAACACCAATGCGTTTTTCTCATCCTCTGCAAGTGCTTTTAGATACTCAACAGATGGGCCGCCAGTGAGCATGCCGCTACTCGCTATTATTACCGAGCCGCCGTTATTTATTATCTCTTGCCTTTCATTTTCCTTTACAATCTCAAACATCTCTGAGGTAAAAGGCGAATCGTTCTGCAGGATACGCCTGCGCACGCTTTCGCGCAAGTGTTCCGGGTAAGCGGTATGTATGGCGCTTGCTTCAGCAGTCATACCGTCTATATAACATTTACCATTGAATTCGCCGCGCCTGTAGAAATTCTCTAATACAAGCATTATTTCCTGACCTCTTCCAACCGCAAACACAGGAATAAGCACATTGCCTCCTCTCTGAATTGTTTCATTTATGATTTCGAGCAGCATTTGTTCAGCCCTTTGCCTATTTGGCTGTATATCTTGCTTGCCACCATATGTGCTTTCAATAATAAGCGTCTCCAACCTTGGGTACTTAGTGTCAACATTATCGAAAAGTCTTGTGAATCCGTACTTTATATCTCCTGAATAGAGCAGGTTATGGTCGCCTTGCCCTATATGTAAATGCACTGATGCTGAGCCAAGGATATGCGCAGCGTTATGTAGCGTTAACCTCACATCTGGCGCTATATCCGTTACTTCATTATAGTCTCGGGGTATGCAGTGCTTCACCATATGCTTCACATCTTGCTCTGTGTATGGGGGCTCCTTGCCTTCCTTAACGAGCACATCTATATAATCAAATTGAAGCAACACCATTAGGTCACGAGTAGGCTCTGTACAATATACAGGCCCCTTATAACCATGCCTAAAGAGATAAGGCACAAAGCCTGCATGGTCTAAATGAGCGTGCGTAATAATTACCGCATCTATCTCATCCATCGGAAAGTGCAGAGCATCAAGATAAGGGTATGGTTCTTTATTTGAAGCCACATTTATGCCGCAATCCAATAATATTCTCGTTTCGTTCGTTTCAAGCAAAATGCAGCTTCTCCCAACCTCTCTAAAACCACCTAAGAAGACAACGCGCACCCAGTAATTGTTGTTTATGTGCATTTCTTTGTAAATACGCTTCGCAACATTCTTCAAAATCTCTTTCCTTTCCTTATGGTATTTATGCAGGTGATGCCTTATTCCTCGCAATATATCCGACTTTGATGTTGGTGCCCTATTGATCTTTGGCGTCCAGCCAGTTTCGAGTATTATCGCCTTTGAAGTTGAACCTTCCTTTCCAATAACTAGGCCAGGCTTCAATGCCTCTATAACAACCTCACTGAAGCCATCGTTAAACTTTATATCCCTTATGTCCGCTTCCTTGGGCACGATCTCCAGTATCTTCTCTTTGGCTTCAGCAGGATCCTTTAGCAAGCTTTTATCAGTGCGTATATTTATGCGCTTCTTTAGCTCTGAGGCTACGCGAGCCACTAGATTCTCATTTTCAAAAAACGCCCTTGGGTTTTTGGTGTAGAGCGCTATCTCAGGGCCTTCAAATTCTATCTTTGTTACCTCTGCCTCTGCTGGCAGCACTTCTTTTATGCGTGCTTTTATTTCCTCTATCCCTTCCATGTTACCACAGTTTAAGAGCCTATCCCAAAAAACGCCCGATTATTAATAAAAACTAAAAATTTCCCAAAAGCTTTATTTCTTCTTTTCGATCTTCTTCAAATACTTTTCAACTTCTTTTTCGCCTAGTTCCTTCACGCCTTTTGCACTTATCACTGTAACGTTTATTGATTTTCCACCTGTGTAGATATCGCGCTTTCTGCTCGCATCTATCGCCTTTACCGCTAACACAATTGCTTCGTTTTCACTCATATCGCTTCGATATTCACTGTCCAAAATAGCTAACGCTAGCTGCGTTCCTGAGCCTGAGATAGCAAACTTATTGCGCTCTATAAGGTCACCGTATGGTGTTACTTCGAAGAGAGTTGGCTTATCTACTACGCCACCAATGATAAACTGCGCAACATATGGGAAAAAGCGGTTTGCGTTCAGCACGTTTGAAAGCAGGGTTGCTAGCGCCTTTGGCGTTATATATGTATTGCGCTCTGTTTCATAGAGCTTTGCATGCGCTCTAAGAAACCTTATTATTGCGAGCGAATCACCTACACTGCCCGCGTTTGTTAAAGCTATTCTATCAGTTATTTTGTATATTTTTTTAGCTTCAGTCTCATAACTCAAATTGCCTAAAGTGGCTTTCATATCTGCTGCAAGCACAACAGCATCTTTTGCTATTAATCCTACTGTGGTTGTTCCGGTTTTAATCTTATCCTCTTTTACCAAATAGATCACCAACAGAAAAAGAAGGCTTATACTAATCTTTCTTCAACACAATATTTAAAAGGCTATTCTTGCCCGCTCTTTTGCATTTGTATAGCGTTACTGTTGCTTATTTTTGTTCTTCGCTTTCTTCCTGCTCGCCTTCTTCCTTTGGCTCCGTCTCTTTTAGAAGCTCCTCTGTGAAGCTCTCCACAAACTTAACTTCCTTTGCCTTTGTGCTCTTCAGAGCTGCCTTTGCAAACGCTCTCTTCAACCCTTCTACGCCAACAAGCTTATGAGCTGGAGCTTCTACTATAAGTGCGTTTTCCTTAAACTCAAACTTTATATCATCCCTCGCAAAGGAAAAGAATTTTTCTACCAATGCGTTTGCTTTGTTTTCGTCACCTTCAATTTTCTCAATCACTTCAAGCTCGAACTCTATTTCCTTGCCTGCAAGCGGGTGATTAAAATCTACTCTAACCCTGCCGCCACTAACGCTCTGCACACGTCCTTTTAAACCGTTTAGATCTACCACTAACCCAGGAAACGGCGTAATGTTGCGCTTTTTGAATTCCTTCAGAGCAACAACCCTTACCAATTCATCATTGCGCTCGCCAAATGCTTCCTTCGGCTCAAGCTTTATGCGCTTTTTTTCGCCAACGCTCATATTCTTTAGCTCATTATCAACTTTTTCAAAGAAATTGCGCTCGCCAATTACAGCTATAGCCGCCTGGTACTTGCGCTTTTCGTCAAATATGCCTTCTTTAACAGCTACTTCCTCTTTAGTTGTTTCGACTACCTCATTGTCTTGGAATGCAGTATAATGCACTTTCACTATGTCCCCATCTTTAAAAGCCATAATTTCCACCTCAAAAAAGCAAAAGCAGCAATAAAAATTTATGGTGCGCATTGCTTTTTAAAAGGTGCTGAATGCACTATTTTTATTCTTTTTGAAGAGAAAACATTTGTTAGCGCTGCAGTGGTTATTATGAATAAGGAAAAACGCAAGATTATTTTCTCCATATTCTTAGCGGTTATTATTATTGGCTCGGTGCTTAGCATTGCGTTCAGCCCAAGGTTTAAACCTCCAGAGCAACCAAAGCCAAAACCAACACAGCAGCAGCCAATAGAATCCTTTAAAGCCGAGGAAATAGACGCAAATGTTGAGCAGCTCACCTCAACATATGTGCTTTATGGACAAACCACTGTCGCTAACCCCTTTGAACTTATTTCAAAGCTCAAGTCCATCGAAGGCGTAAGAGAGGTATACAATCCAAACTACTCAAGGCCAGAGCAAAACAAGCTTGCATTCTTCTGCGACATCTTGCTTGAAAGCGATTCAAACATAGAAAGCATTTTGAGCAGCATTGAAGAAAAAGGAATATTAAGTAATGCAGAAGCGTATGTAAAAGCAATGCTAAAATTGCCGGCAGAGCTTACTTTGCATAGCGTAGATGCGAATAAAACAAAGGAGTTCAGGTTTGATAGGCCATTTGTTATAGGCGTAGTTTCGCTCGACACTAAGCCAGGCGATCAACTAAAGGTAAACCTTTATTTGCAGCTACAAGGCGATGCTTTAGTAAAAGGTTCAGCTAAAGCTTATGAAACTAACAATCTAAGCGCTACGCCGCGCTTTTATAGTCAGGATGTTAACGCAACGATAGCTTCGCTCGAGCCAAAGTTTGTAATCGCTGAGCAATTCAGCTATGATGGCTTTGATTTGAATGTTCTCGAAAGCGAGCTTAATGGCTTAGGCGACGTAAATAACGCCAGCTTATCACTCAAGCTTAGGGAATACTTCTATGTTAGTGTTCCTTTGCAAGCTGACGAAAATATTGAAGAGTTAAAAAACGACCTCAATGTAATAATTCGCTCAATAGAAAATGTGAATAACGTTGAATTTGAACACGCTTCTCTGAGGGCTGCGATTGCGTCTTTGCTCAGCGAAAAAGGAATTGAGCACAGCATTGAAAATGTAGATGCATTCATCAGCGCTACGCTCTCTTTGCGAGAATTATTGCAAGGAGAAGAAGCAAGCAAGCTTAGCGATTCAATAAAACAGCTTTTAGGCGGCTATGGAATTGAGGCAAGCATTGCTCAGCCAGCAAAGCTTATAATAGAAACAATAACAGACCCGGATAAAAATATTGAGATCCCACTTAAGGAAAATGTAGATGCAACTTTGCTCGCTGGCCACTCTGTTGGCGAAACAGTAAGCGTTAAAGTTGACTTCATGCTGGTGAGAAAAGAAGTAAGCTATATTGAAGCAACAGAACCAGCGCTTCTAAGTTGATTTTAGCCGCTTGCACTATTCACTGAGCGATTTTATTGCTAGTGCAATATCGCCGTTAGCTTGTTCAAGTGCTTTCTTTGCTTCCTCAAAACTCTTACCGGTTTTCTCCTGCACCAGCCTTATATCTTCTTCACTAATGCTTGCTTCGCTCGCTTTTTCCATCCTTTCTTCACCAAGGATTGTATATGTGCGCTGCCCCTGCATCTGTATTGCAGTTACCTTCGGGTTCTCGATTATAAGCCTGCCATCGCTGAGCTCTATTACAACGCGCTTTGCATCGATTTCTTCAGATTTTATGTTAAGCTGTTTCATCAGCTTTCTCATCTGCATAGGATTCATCCCAAACATAGGCATCGCTAAATTTAAAGCTTAAAAAGTTTTATTAATGAGTTGCTTTTCGCAAGCGCGGCAATGTTTTGTCTATAGAAAGGGATATAAATATTCAATATCTTCTATTAAACAATATGCAAGAGCAGACATTTACAGATTTCAAACAGTTCAGGCGCAAGGTTAGGGCAAAAAACCCTGAATTTGAACAAGCACTTAAAGAATACTTTGCTAACGGAGGCATAGTTAGAGTTCTAATAAACACAAGCAAAGAATGGCCTAAATTACTTTACCCCTCACAGCAAAGACTGCGAGCGTTATTAAGAGAAAAGAAAAAGCAAAAGCAAGAGTTTATGGCTAGGAAATCCACTTGGCAGAAGCGTTTATTTAACGCTGAGCTCTACAACATTACAAATTTCCTAAAAAAATACGCCGAGCCGCTTTACTGGCGCCATGTTCTAAAATATATTGCAGATAGCGATTACAGGAATGATGCAAAAAGCGTAAAGCTCCCAGTTAACCTTGTTGCCGATCCGCGCTGGAAGCCAATGATAAAAATGTTTGTTGAGGATATAGATTATAGAAAACAGCTCCGCTTAACCGTTGAGGAATCCTTTGTTTATAAAAAAGACAAGAAGCTCGCAAAATACAGCCAGCAGCTTATAGAGTTTAGAAAGCAAGAAAGTCAGCGCAAGATAGATGAACTCAACAAGAAGATTGAAGAGCTCGATAAAGAAATAGATATTCTAAAAAAACTGCTAAGATGGGCCAAAGCCTAATTGTTCGTTGCTTTACCGGAAGCCAACTCTTAAGCATTTTTTAATCGCTTTCTTATGCATTCTTCTAAGAGGTGATTTTTATGAATAGACCTTTTAGGAAATTATCTGCTGGCAATGTGCAAGTGGCTATTTGGCAGAACGAGGGCAAAAACAACGAGTTTTATACAGTTACTATTTCGCGAAGATTTAAGGATAAAAACGACGAATGGCAGAGCTCTAATTCGCTTCGCTTAAACGATATTCCAAAAGCGATAGTTGCATTGCAGGAAGCTTACAGAAGCTTGGTTCTCAAAGAGCAAGCGAATGGGCTTAGCAACGAATCTTTAGCTGATGTAATTGAATAAAAAAAGAAGTATGCTTTCTCTGTATATGGCTCAAAGCATCAGCGCTGAGCAGATAAAGAAGCTTGTGTTGGAAAGAAATGGCTTTAAAAGCTTCAATCCAATGCAAGAGCTTGCTTTGCAAAAAGACTGGCAGAATTCAAGCATGGTTGTAAGTTCGCCAACAGCAAGCGGAAAAACAATAATAGCTGAGCTCTGCACATTAAATTGCATCTTCAATAAACGTAAAAAAGTAATCTATACTTCGCCATTAAAAGCGCTAGCTTCAGAGCATTATAAAGATTGGAAGAAAAAGTATTCTGATTTGGGCATAAGGATTGCAATAAGCACTGGCGACTTTGATTCGAGTTCGCACTATTTAAGCAATTACGATCTAATCTTCACAACAAATGAAAAGCTGGATTCACTAATAACTCACAGAGCAAGCTGGCTCAGCAATGTTGGCTTGCTCATTGTGGATGAGATTCACGAGCTTTCGAGTTCGAGAGGTGCAACGCTTGAAGCGGTTGTTGTGAAGATGCGTTATATCTTAGCGGAGCTTCAGGTGCTTGCATTAAGCGCAACCATCCCCAATGCTGATGAACTTGCAGAATGGCTAAATGCTGAGCTTGTTGTTAGCGACTACAGGCCGGTAAAGCTTATGGAAGGCATCTTCTTTAACAACGCAATTGATTTTGGAAACCATATTATTGAGCTTGCTGATAGCGATTATGCAGAAGCTATTGTTAAAGATACGCTAGCTAAGAAAAAGCAAGCCTTATTTTTCATGAGCACGCGCAAAAACGCTGAGAATATGGCAAAAAAGCTTGCACCTATTGTTAGTAAAAATCTTTTTCCAAAGGAAAAACTTTCTTTACAAAGCCTTTCCGAAAAAGTGCTAAATGTGCTTGAGCAGCCCACTGAACAATGCAAGTTGTTGGCATCGTTGGTCGAAAAAGGCGTTGCATTTCACCATGCGGGCTTGCTCGCAAAGCAGCGCGAACTAATTGAAGAGGCATTCCGCGAAAGCAAGCTTAAGGTGCTTACCGCTACGCCAACACTAGCAGCAGGCGTAAATCTGCCCGCGTTCCGCGTTGTAATTCCTTCGCTTTACCGCTATACTGAATATGGGATGCAGCGCATTCCTGTTAGAGAATATAAACAGCAAGCAGGCAGAGCTGGCAGACCGAAGTACGATTCTACTGGTGAGGCAATAATAGTTGCAAGAAGCGAGCCTGAAAAAGAGGAGCTTTGGAGTAGTTATATAGAAGGCACCCCTGAAGATGTCAGCTCAGCGTTAGCTTATTGGCCTGTCCTTAGGATGCAGACGCTTGCGGCAATAGCGAGCCATTTTGTATTCGACTACGCATCGCTTGAAGACTTCTTCTCAAAAACATTTTATTGCAAGCAGTATGGAAAGCTTTCTTCCTTGATTGAGAGGATTCATGAAATAATCGATGAGCTTATCGACTATAGCTTTGTTGAAGAGCGCAGCGATAAGCTGCTTGCAACAGCGCTTGGAAAACGCGTAGCTGAACTCTACCTAGATCCAGCAAGCGCAAACGCTATGATAAAATGCTTGAAGCAGGAGCTAAGCGAGCTCGGTTGCTTGTATTGTATTGCGGACACTACCGAATTCAGCCCTTGGTTAAGTGTTTCTCGCAATAAAGAATCAGAGCTTTGGAATGAACTCCTCACAAGAGAAAACGAGCTTCCAATAGATGTTTCAAAGCAACAATTCTTCGATGAGCGCTTGCTTGAAAAATTCTACTCAACACTAATGCTCGAAGATTGGATAAATGAGAAAAGCGAGCAGGATATAATGGAAAACTACAGTGTGCAGCCGGGCATCCTTCACTCAAAGCTTCAGATTTGCGACTGGTTAGCTTATGCTTGCAGCGAACTCGCAAAGCTTATTGATGCAAAGGAAAATGCCACAAAGATGCGCAAGATGAGAAAAAGGCTCAAGCACGGTGTTAAAGAAGAGCTGCTTGGCTTAGTTGAATTGCGCCATATCGGCAGAGTAAGAGCGCGTAGACTTTATAGAGCTGGCATCAGGAGTATTTCAGACCTTAAAAAAGTGGATATAAAAGACTTGGCGCGTATTTTGGGTACCGGGATTGCTGAGAAAGTAAAAGCCCAGCTCAAGCAAAAAAGCAATTAAGTTGCTTTCCCCCAGATTTTCCTTTTCGCAATATTAAAAGAATCTAAAGAAAAGATTTATTAATTATAAATTCTAATATAATAGAGACGTAAAAAGCTTACATTTTAACATTAATGAATAAATCTAAATAATCGGGATAATTTACATGCCCACGTGAGGCGATTGAGATGAGTTTTATTGACTCGGTAAAGAAATTTTACTATGCTTTGGAAGACCGCTACTATGCAGTTCTCGATAAAATAAACCGCTATATTCCGATCTACAAGGTAATCGATCCAATCGACAAGTACGTTCCCTCCTTTATGCTTTTCGTTATACTGATCTTTTTGCTCATCTTTTGGTTCTTTTTACTGCCTATCATCGGACCATTCATTTTCCCTGGAAAGCCCGAGTTCTATACTGTTTCTGTTAAGCTAATTGATGCAGAAACTGGCGATCCGCTCAGTGATGTAGGGATATTCCTAAAACTCGTAGATTATAATAAGGTTCTTGAGGAGAAGACAAATAGTTCAGGCATAGCAACATTCAAAGTGCCTGCAGAAAAGGTTGATGTTTTGCTTAGTGTTTCTGTAGATGGCTATGAGAAAATAAAAGAAAGAAGACTGGTTTTAATTGCAGATACACTCAAAACAATTGAACTAAAAAAGGCAGGCATTTACTTTGCTGAAAATAAAACAGATATATTTGTTGTTAAACGCTCTGTAGGAAGTCCAAAGATTGAAGATCGTATGATAACAATTACATTTACATGCAAGCGTGGTACTCCGCCAGCAACGATAAATAAGCACGGTTCACAGCAACCTTTTGAAGTAGTAAAGCCCAATGATTGCGAGCAGCTTAGTGGTACTGCGGTAGCGCAGGGCTTCAAACCGCAAACGCTTCTTTTAGAGGGCAAAAAGACAGTTATATTCAAGCTTGAAGAGCTTGAGGCAAACGAACGGAAAGGAAAGATGGCAGTCACAGTTTATGAATATGATAATAGTTATGCTAACAATGTCATTGTTCGCTTGTATGATGCCAAAACAGCTGCGCTGGTTGCACAAAAAACAACCGATGCTTCCGGAACAGCGCTTTTCAAGGACTTATGGCCAGGTTATTATGATATTGGCGTAGTAGCAAGCGATGGTAGAATAGCAACAAAGCAGAATGTTAGGGTTAATGCAGGCGAAACCGCTAATGTAAATATTACCTTGCCAGCTCCGCAGCCACCAGAACAAAACAAGAAGCTTTTCTTTAAAGTGCTTAATGCAAATACGCACGCACCAATACACAACGCAATCGCGTTTATTTATACAAATTCTCATTTCTTGGCTGAGGTTCGTACAGATGAAAACGGCATAGGTAGCTATGCTGTTAGTGCGAGCAATGCAGATAAAAATTTCAGGGCGTTAGTAAGCCACCCAAATTTCGTTTCAAAGGTTGTTGACCTACCATTGCTTTCTTACGATGCCACGCAGCCAACAGTGATAGAACTAACCCCAAGAGATCAATATAATACAGGTTTTGCACCTGTGCCAATAATAACAGCAGATAAATACTTCGGCCAAGCTCCACTAGAAATAACCTTTGACGCTAGCAACAGCTTCGATCCAGATGGAACAATAGTAACATATTCCCAGGCACATACACAGTAACTCTCACAGTAGAAGACAACCAAGGCCTAAAAAGCGAAGCAACCGTAACAATACAAGTTGATTTGAATAGTTATGCGCCCGTAGCAATAATGGATGCAAACGCCTATGCCGGCTACGCTCCATTAACAGTTCAATTTGATGCGAGTAGGTCTTTTGACCCAGATGGTTCTATTGTTAGCTACTCCTGGAACTTCGGCGATGGAGGCACTGCAAGCGGAGAAAAGGTTACGCACATGTTCAACCAGACTGGCAATTATATTGTTACCCTCACGGTTGAAGATGACTCTGGCAATAAGGGCTTTGCAATTGTGGTTATTCAGGTCAGAGAAAAGCCAACTATTATTAACATGCTTCCAATCGCGATAGCCAGAGCAAACCACTACTTCGGTATCGCGCCGTTCACAGCCCAGTTTAACGCTTCTCAAAGCTTCGATCCAGATGGAGAAATAACAAGCTATGAATGGGATTTCAATGGAATTGCAACAGCAAGCGGTGTTGAGGCAACATACACCTTCCGCGAAGCAGGCAATTATATTGTTACTCTTACTATAACTGATAATAATGGCGCTAGCTCAGAAACTTCTCTTTTGGTGCAGGTTAGAGAAGCGCCTGAGTCATTGCCTCCGCATGCTGAGATAAATGCGAGCCCATGGTATGGCAATGCACCTTTAACTGTTTCCTTCGATGCTGGTAGTAGTTTTGATTTTACTGGTTCTATTGTTAGCTACTCCTGGAACTTCGGCGATGGGAATACGGCAAGCGGAATGACAGTTCACCATACTTTTACGCAAGCGGGCAACTATACAGTAACACTTACTGTAACCAACAGCGCAAACCTCTCAACGAGCGACTCTGTTTTAATTCAGGTTACCGATCCCGCCTTGCCAGTGCAGCTATTAGCGCCAATTGCAATAATAAAAGCAGACAACTATGCCGGCTACGCTCCATTCACAGCCCAGTTTAACGCTTCTCAAAGCTTCGATCCAGATGGAGAAATAACAAGCTATGAATGGAGTTTCGGCGATGGAAGCACCGCCGAAGGTGAAACTGTGACACACACTTTCACGCAAGCAGGGACATACACTGTGGTGCTAACTGTTATTGATACGGACGGCTTGCAGACACAGAGGAGTACAACAATAAATGTTTTGCCTACTCCAGCCGATGAGAACTTTGCACCTGTGCCAATAATAACAGCAGATAAATACTTCGGCCAAGCTCCACTAGAAATAACCTTTGACGCTAGCAACAGCTTCGATCCAGATGGAACAATAGTAACATATTCCGAACAATAGTAACATATTCCTGGAACTTCGGCGATAATAGTACAGCTAGCGGCATAACCGCTCAACACACGTTCGAACAGGCAGGCACATACACAGTAACTCTTACAGTAGAAGACAACCAAGGCCTAAAAAGCGAAGCAACCGTAACAATACAAGTCACCGAGCAGCCTGCACCAAATACAGGCAAGGTGCTTGCAGTAGTTTTGGATGGGGCTGGAAATCCTATAGAAGGGGCTAGTGTAACCTTATATAGAGAGGGCATTGCATTTCCGATTACGCCATTGCTTGGACAGAACGCTTACACTGACAGTACAGGCCAATATCTTTTCGAGAGTATAGAGCCAAGCACAACAGCATATTTCATAAGAGCCCAGAAGAACGAACTCTTTGGTGAATCAGA
>JAFCEU010000029.1 GCA_017608995.1 Candidatus Iainarchaeum sp.
TTTGACGAAATGATGTGATTTTAGCACAATCTATTTTTTGGCCTTTTCCTCCCCATTGATGCAAGGCACTCTGCCATTTTTTCCTCTTTAAGCCCTATTTCTACTAAGTCGACCATCTCTCGCTTTTTTGTTATTTTCTTTGTTCGCTCTATAATCTCATCAACCCTTTCAGGCACAACCCCGACAACCCTATAACCAAGCTTTTTCGCTCTTAAAAACAATTCAAAGTAGTACATTCTTCCAGGGCTTGCTTTAGCAAGAATTTCCCTTGCCTTTTCTTTCCCATATTTGCGACTTGCGAGAGCTAATAAAGTTAGGAGCTTGTTCTCAGCTTCCCTTTCGCCTTTGGGAAGCCCTCAGGTAATTTAAACTTTTCTGGAAGAACCCCGTTAATCGCTTTTTCATACAAATTGAACATCTCTATTCTGAATTGTGGAATATCAAGGCCCAATCTGTCTCCAGGCCTCAAGTAGGATTTCAACAGCTTAGCGGCCTTCTCTACTTCCTCTAAGTGAATTTTCCTATTTTTTTCTATAAAAGGAGCGTAATGGTTTACTCCAACAAGAATGATCTCCCTAATAGCCATAAAAAACTAGTGCTTAAACTCTTTTTAACACCTATTTTTCATAGAGTGCGCAACTTCATTTTTTAATAATTGGGTTTTATTTCATTTCTTTATGGGTTCTGAGCAAATTAGAGATTTCTATGAAAATTTCCCTTATCCGAGTAAAAAAATCAAATCGACTAAATCACTTTATAATAACGCTGCTTGGCTCACCGCATTGGTAGATAAAAAACCAAATGATTTTAAAAAGAATGAGCGCATACTTGACGCTGGCTGCGGCACAGCTGAGTTCACCTGCGGCTTTGCTCTGGGCAAGGCAAAAGTTTTGGGAATCGATATAAGCGAACGCTCTCTTGCCAAAGCAAAAGCTTTAGCAAAAAGATTTAATCTAAAAAACGTCTCATTCAAAAGAATGGATGTTCTTGATAATAATCTGCCTAGGGAATACTTTGATTATATTTTTGCCATCGGTGTTTTACACCATACTGAAAATCCAAAGCAGGCTTTTAGTAAGCTCGTTAGGTTGTTAAAACCCGGCGGCTTTATAGTAGTGGGTTTATACAACAGATACAGCAGAATGCCTGTTATGCTAAAAAGATTTTTACTTTTTCTTTTAGCTGGTAATGATTTGGAGAAAAGAGTCGCTCTCGCAAATAAACTTTTCTATAACAGCAAACCTCTAACTGAACAGCGAAAAATTTGGCTAGCGGATAAATACGCAAACCCTTTAGAGAAAACAATTTCTTTTAATGAGGTTTTACAATGGTTCCGAGAAAACAATATTGAATTTTATAAATCAAAACCGCCTGTCGAATCTCTAAGCAGAATTGGACTTTTTATATCGCAGTTCTCTTGGATGCTCCAAGGGATAAGCTTCTTCAGCATCTCTGGAAGAAAGGTAGGAAAGTTAGCTAGCATTACATAACTTCCGCCAGAAGTAGTAAAAATACCCAAACCACAAAAACCATAGAAGCCAGATGTAATTGTGTGTATAAAACGCCTGAAAGCCTAGAAAACCAAGGAATCCCAAGAAGCCCTTCATCCACTCTTTTTTGTGTGATTCTTTCTCCATACCGTTTCCTCCAAACAAAAAGCCAAAGCGGACCCGGAGGGATTCGAACCCTCGACACCCGGCTCGCTCCAAGCTCGTTCGAGCTTAGGAGGCCGGTGCTCTGTCCAGCTGAGCTACGGGCCCTAATACAAAAAAATTGTATGGAGAACTTTTTAAATGAAAGGCATCATTGCTTTTAAGTGGCTTTTTCTTTCCTTCTTTTTCTACTTTCTTTCCATTTTGCAAGTGCCCTCTCAAATATTTTATCTGGTTCATTGCGCATAAGTCGTATATTTTCAAGAAGCACTTCCCGAGGTAATTTTTCGTGTAAATATCGAATCCCCTTTCTTGTAAGTCCACTGTTTTCTTCTAATAGGTTGTTTTCTATAAAAAATCGTTCTCTTTCTTTAAGCTTCCCCATATTCCAATTTTTGGGAGGGTCTGCGAAGAGCAAAATTAAACCATCCGCTCCGTGGCGTTTGAAATACTCTTTACTCACATATCTAAGATAGGTTCCCCAAGCACTGCCTGCGATAAATGCTGGCAACCCTACTTTTGGGTTTATAATTGCTAGTAGCATCAGAGGAGCCACATATGCCTGAGAATCAATGAATAATTCTGGTTTGCTTAGATGGACCTTTGCAGAAGGTTCTTTTCCAGCTAATGATGCAAACGTTCTTTTCATTTTTCCTATTGTTAGATTGTACAGAGCTGCTTTAACCTTAGAAATAAGCCTTCTATGTGGATAATATTTTTTCACCTCTTTCAATGTCTTTGTTTGTGATAATAAATGCTGCAAACTATGCAATAATTCCTCCTCAATCTCTGCAGCACCCATCTTAACCTCTCTTTTAAACAGCAGAGCCCCTGCTCTGCTACTTGTTCTCGGTTTTAGTTTTATTTCATGGGTGAAAGGGCTATACGATGCTCTGGTGATGGAAAAAATCCCATAATCGTGTTTTGTTCTAAATGGCAGTAATTCTTTTAGAGGAACCCCATAGATTTGCGATAATCGCAAATACGCTTGTTCCGCTATCGGTGTTAAATGCCTGCGCTCGAATCTTTCGCCCCTTTTTGGAATAGGGACTTTCTTGAGCGCCCTAGATCTCTTCCCACTAGTTGTTTTGCTTCTTCTCCATCTCAGACGCATAAAAGACTTAAGTGCACGAATTATTTTAATTTAAACTTATACTTCTTTTTACAGTGATTATATGCTCGCGCTTAAGGTTCCAGAAGATGCTTGCAAAAGAGAAGCAAAATGCAAACACTTTGGTATTTGCGGTGGCTGCAGCTATCAGCACATCTGCTACAAAGACCAGCTCAAGATGAAAAAAGAGTTTTTGGAAAAACTTTTTGAGCGCGAAATAAAAATAATGCCTTCGCCTAAAGAATTCTTCTACCGCAATAAAATTGAATTAGTTTACGCATTTAATAAATTGGGTTTGCGCGAGAAGGGAACCTATAAGCGAGTTGTCGATTTACAAGAATGTTGCTTGCATTCTGAGAAAGTGAAAAAGATACTGCCAGAGCTACATGAATTATTTAAAGAACACAAAATAGAAAGCTATGATTATTTGAGACACAAAGGCTATTTGCGCTATGTTGTATTAAGGCATGCAAAATTTTCTAACCAGCATATGATAAATTTTGTAACAGCAAACGAAGCACCAACAATAAGCAAGGTTGCAGAATCTCTTAAAGGGGATTTTGATTCCATTGTTTGGAGCATAAATTCACGCAAAGCAGATACGAGCTTTGGCGCTGTGCAGCAGTTTTGGAACAGCGCACATATAGAAGAGTGCTTTGAGGATATTAAATTTAGGATTGGAGCAAACACCTTCTCTCAGAATAACAGCTACGTTGCTTTGCAAATATATCGCAAAATAAAAGAGCGTGCTTCTGGCAAGGTGCTTGACCTTTATGCTGGCTGTGCAACTATATCTACATTTATTGCAGAGGAATGCGATTATGTTGAGGCAGTAGAAATAAATAGCGAAGCTATAGATTACGGCCATGCAAATTTACACATTAATGATATAACAAACGTTAAGCTTTTACAGCAGGACGTTTACGCTTATCTTAAAAATAAGCAGAGTCTTGATTTCGATTGCGTGATTTTGGATCCGCCAAGAGCTGGTTTGGAGAGAGCATTCAAGCACATATTGCGCTTAAAACCAAAGAACATCATTTACCTTTCCTGTAACCCAGTAGTGTTCAGGCGCGAACTCTTCTTCTTCAAAAAGTTCTATAAAGTTTCCGAGATGCTCGCATACGATATGTTCCCGCAAACCCCGCATATAGAGCTATTTTGCGTTCTTGAGAGAAAATAGTTACACTCCTCTAATTCCAACCTTCTTCACATATTTCTTCATAATTTCAGCCATTTCCTGCAATTTTTCTTTCGGATAAGGCGCTATTTTTTCGAACTCCGGATTTAGCAGGGGCACATCATTCACAAACTGCTGCAAATAATATGCTTTCGCTCCTTTGATCAGTTCACCTATTTTGTGCATATCCTCAAGCTCAATTATTTTTGGCACAACTGTGCTTCGGAATTCATAATCTGTGCGTCCTTTAAGCAGCAACGCTATGCTTTCCTTTATCGCCTGTTTGTTTACGTTTACGCCTGCCGCAATATCATACTTCTCCAGGGATGCTTTTATATCCATCGCAACATAATCCACAAGCTTCGCATCTATAAGCTCCCTTATAAAATCAGGCATACTTCCATTTGTATCGAGCTTTATTTTATAGCCCAAAGCCTTAACTTTCGGTAGAAATTCCTTTAGCTCAGTATGCAGAGTGGGCTCGCCGCCAGTAATACAAACCCCCTGCAATACCTTCTTTCTTTTTTCAAGAAACGCTAACACTTCCTGCTCCTCTATTACGTTAGTTTCCTTTTCAAGTACAAGTACGCTATTCTGGCAGAAAGGGCAGCGAAAATTGCATTTATCTACAAAAAGCGTGCATGCCACTTTGCCAGGATAATCTATGAGCGTTGTTTTCTGAAGTCCACGGAAAATCATCAGAATTACTTCCTTTTTTTCTTAACTTTTGCGAGCGCTTTTTCTACGGAGTAGTGCTGCCTCTCCTCAAATTCCTGCTGCTTGCCTGTATTCCAGTTCTGCACCGGCCTATAATAACCAACCACTCTGCTGTAGACCTCTGTTCTCTTGCCGCATTTCACTTTATCGCCTCCATCAACCTTTATAGGGCATGTATAGTGCTTGCCCGCTATGTAGCCGTGCACCGGGCATATGCTGAATGTGGGTGTTATTGTAAAGTATGGGAGCTTATAGTTATGAGCAATTGTTTTAACCAGCTGCTTGCATGCTTCTGCATCGCTTATCTGCTCGCCAACGAAGCCATGCAGTACTGTGCCTCCGGTGTATTTGCACTGCAATTCATCCTGGTGGTCAAGGGCTTCAAATATATCGTCAGTATAATCCACAGGCAGATGTGTGGAATTGGTATAATAAGGAGCGTTCTTTGTGCCAGCTGTTATTATATCTGGGTAATTCTTTTTATCTATTCTAGCCAATCTGTATGAAGCGCCTTCGCCAGGTGTTGCTTCAAGGTTGTACATATTGCCAGTTTCCTCCTGGAAGTCTTGTAAGCGAGCGCGCATAAAATCAAGAACTTTTAAAGCAAAGCGCTTTCCTTCCTTGCTTGCAATACTCTTCTCCAAGAAGTTTAAGCAGGCTTCATTCATCCCAATCAAGCCGATTGTTGAGAAATGGAAATCCAGCGTGCCTAGATAACGCTTCGTCCATGGCAGCAACCCATTTCGCATATTCTTTTCAACTTCTTTACGCTTTATTTCAAGGGATTCCTTTGCTAAGTACATTAAGTAATCAAGTCTCTCAAAAAATTCACTATCGTCTTTTGAAAGGTAGCCAATCTGCGGCATATTTATTGTTACCACTCCAATAGAGCCTGTTTTTTCTCCAGAACCAAAGAGGCCACCGGTTTTCATTCTAAGTTCGCGAACATCGAGCTGTAAGCGACAGCACATGCTGCGCACATCGCTTGGCTTAAGCGAAGAGTTCACGAAGTTCTGGAAATAAGGCGTGCCATACTTTGCGGTCATCTCAAAGAGCAAATTGGCATTTTCGCTGTTCCAATCAAAGTCCTTTGTTATATTATATGTTGGAATAGGGAAGGTGAAAATGCGACCGTTCATATCACCTTCCATCATCACCTCTATAAACGCCCTGTTTATCATATCCATCTCTTCTCTGAAATCAGCATAGGTTTCTTTTAACTCCTTGCCGCCCCAAATAGCGGGCACATCCCTTAGATCTTCAGGTATAGTCCAATCAAGCGTTATATTTGTGAAAGGCACCTGGTTGCCCCACCGCGAGGTGGCATTCGTTGAATATACAAATTCCTGAATCCCCTGTTTTACTTTCTTGTAGTTAAGTTTGTCTTTTGCAACAAATGGTGCCAAGTAAGTGTCAAATGAATTAAATGCTTGCGCACCAGCCCATTCATTTTGCAGCGTGCCCATAAAGTTTACCATTTGCCCTAAAGCAGCGCTAAAGTGCTTTGCAGGTCTTGACGCAATCTTTCCTGGCACGCCGTTGAACCCTTCCTGCAAGAGCTGCTTTAATGACCAGCCAGCGCAATAAGCTGCAAAGGTGCCAACGCCCAAATCGTGAATATGAAAGCTCGCTTCTTTGTGGGCCTTGGCTATCTCAGGCGGATATATATGGGTTAAAGTATATTCAGAAATGATAACATCGCTTATATGCGCCTGCAAGCCGCTGATTGAATACCCCGCGTTGCTATTTTCACGCACGCGCCAATCTTTTTCCGAAACATAACCCTCTATTATCTGTGCGCTCCTTTCCAGAAAAGCCTTAGTATCTCTTATCGCTGACCGCTTAGCTCTGTAAAGAATATATGCTTTTGCTGTCTTTGCATGTCCTTCCTCAATAAGCACCTTCTCAACGATGTCCTGAATATCTTCAACACTCGGTATTTTAGTTCCAAACCTCTTCTTTAGTTCATGCACCACCTTATCCGCAAGCTTTGCTGCAAGCTTTCTATCAGTGCCACCAACGGCTTTTGCAGCCTTCCAAATAGCTTCCTCAATCTTTTCCTTTTGAAAAGGCACTACGCGCCCATCGCGCTTCTTCACTTTAGTCAAAAATTTTTTGTTCTCCATACCAAAGCCCCCGAGAAAATTAAAAACTTTGAAGTGCTAAAAAATAAGTGCAAGCCCATTTATAAATCTTTAGTTTTTTGATACATAATTTTCAAAATTTCTTCACTTTTTAGTTAGAGAAAATTAAAAAAATAGATTATGTATAAAATTACTGCTGAAAATGGTGGCAAAATAAGATTATCATCTATTGGTAATATCTCTGCAACGGTAGCGAGCAAAGCTACAGTAAATGCTGCCAATAAGCTATTAGAAGCTAAAAATAGGGCTATAAAAGATGCAAAGAAAAAGGCGGTACTGCCTTCAACGCTCTTGTGCTTTACAATTCTATGTCTGCCAAAGCGTTTTCCTATAATTGTCGCTAATCCATCTCCTAATATCGCAGGCAATAGAGCCAGATAAGCGATTGCGCTATTATTTACAAACATGGCTATTAAGCTTGCCAAAAAAGCGCCCGCAAAAAACATGAAAACCCCTTTGCCTGGTAGCTTCTCGCGCTCCCTTCCAAATAGCTCAACAGCTAATGAAAATATGGGAAATTCAACCCCGGATTTTATTAGCAGCGCAACTGGAATACCAAAAAGTAAAGCTATAAAGCACAGAGCAGCTAGTGAGTAAGCACCATAAAAATACGCAACAAAGAAGATAAACGTCCCAAATACTATATGTACCAACTTCCTGCCAAGCTCCAAGAGATCACCTTTTCCTAAGCAAATAAAACCTGTGCTTTTTTTCAAACGGGCTCAAAGGAACTTTTTCAATTATTTCGAATTCCTCTAACAGCTTTTTTTCTTCCTTCCTAAACACTCTGCTTGGTTTTTTAGTTGAGCTTATGCTTGGCGCTTTCAACGCGAGCAAACCGTAAGCGCCTTTTTTTAAAAAAAGCCTCGCATTTTTGTTGAATATTTCCGCCTGATTCTTCTGTGAAACATCCTGATAAAGAATATTAGGCTTTATTTCTTTCACGTAGGTTTCATAGCTTTCCGGCTTATTTGCATCAGCAAGCATAGGAATTATATTTTTACGCGCTTCGCATATCTGCAATAATTTCGCCAAACACTTCTCGCTTATGTCTACTCCAAAAATTACACCTTCTTTGCCAATAATATCGCTTATATGTGAAGCAGTTGTTCCTTCAGCAATACCAAGATACAAAACCCTGGAGCCAGCTTTTAAAGGCAGATGCTTTAGCTTTTTAACTATTGCTGCAGCTAGCTTCGAGCGAAAGGGATCCCAGCAGCGATATTCGATCCCATTAAAAGTAGCTAAACGTTCACCATAAACCTGTTGACCAGGCACAAGGTTCTTTGTCCAGAGCTTATTGTGCCATTTATAAATTCCAGGAAAGATTTCACGCATAAAA
>JAFCEU010000103.1 GCA_017608995.1 Candidatus Iainarchaeum sp.
GATAGATTTTTGCATAAAATACAGCAGGAAAAAATGAAAGAACTCTGGGATAACCGCTTTGATGAAGGGTGGGGAGAGCGTGATAAAAACGAATTACATCTTTACAATTTCAGAGAAAATGGTCAAGAAGAAATTATTCTCGCTATCCAAGGAAAAAAGAGAAAAACTATTCAATGCACTGTATAAGAGATTGCAAGCTCTCAAAAACTTAGAGGCATGAATATGAAAAAAATATTGATTGCACCGAGCATTTTAAGCGCAGACTTCGGAAAGCTTAACGAAGAGATTGCAAGTGTTGAAAGATACGCTGATTTAATTCACTGCGATGTTATGGATGGCTGCTTTGTTCCCAACATTACATTTGGCAACGAAGTGATTAAATGCATAAAAAGCTCAAAGCCTTTAGATGTTCATTTAATGATCGCAAATCCAGAAAAGCACATAGAAGCATTTGCGAAAGCGAACAGCAAAATAAAAATGATTTCCTTTCACATCGAAGCAACAAAGCAACCGAAGAAAGTAATAAAAGAAATAAAGGATTTCGGGATAAAAGCAGGCATTGCGATAAAACCGAAAACCCCTCTGAAAAGAATTCTTCCTTTTTTAGACCGCTTGGATTTTGTACTTATTATGACTGTTGAGCCTGGCTTTGGCGGTCAGAAATTTATGCAAAGCGTGCTGCCAAAAATTAAAGAGCTTAGAGAGCTTAGAGAGCTTGCACCTGAGCTGGATATTGAAGTTGACGGCGGTATAAACGCGGAAACCGCTAAGCTTGCTGTTAGAGCGGGTGCGAACGTCCTGGTTTCAGGTTCCTATATTTTTGGAGCAAAGGACAAGAAAAAGGCTATTGAAAATTTAAGAAACTTGGAAGCGCCTGGGAATGCGGTGAAAAAATGCTGAGGTTTGCTCCAGATTCTGCCGGTAAAATTAAATATTTGTATTTTCAATATTGCGGAGCTTGATAAATTTTACCAGCGATTTTTGAAACAGAACCAGAAAGGATTAGTTTTAAATACAATTTATACCTTATCAGATTAAATGTGTAGGTGGAAATGGTGCGAGGGAAAGAAAGGTTTTTGAAGGTTTATTCAAACCTGCCGATTGATATCAGAAGAGAAATAATTCTGGTGATTGAGGACCAGCCAATAACCTGGTCTGTGGCATATGATGAAATAATGAAAGAAACCGAGCTTGGAAGAGAGATAATCAAAAAACTTATTGAAATGGAGCTGATCTGATGGTAAGCGATGAGGAAATAAAAAAGTTGGTTTTGCTCAGGCTTGAAACCATGCCCGCTAATTTAAAGGTTTCCCTGGGTTCGAGGGAATTTTCGAGAGACGAACTTATTGAAGAGGTGAAGAAAGAAACCGAGCTTGGAAAAATAATTATGAAAATGCAGCTTGAATATTTACGCGCAATGAAGAGAGGGTTTGAATGAGCTTTAGCTTTCTGATCACAATACCAAGGCACGACACAACGGTCCAGTACCTTGCCAGCTGGAGCAAGGAAGTGCTTGGGTTTGCAAAAAACAGAAATATAAAATACAGACAGCTGGAAGGGCCCAGAGCAAACAGGAAAGATGTGGAAAGCGCATTGCGAAAGCAAAATCCGGATTTTGTTCTATTCAATGGTCATGGAGATGAAACCACAATAAGCGGACATAAAAACGAGCCACTTATTCTGAGTAATAAAAATGAACATCTTTTGGAATCAAAAATTGTTTACGCGCTTGCGTGCAATGCTGCAAAACGGCTTGGCAGGGATGCTGTGAAAAAGGGGTGCAAAGCGTTTATAGGTTATGAGGCTGTTTTTGGATTTGTGAGAGATATCACCAGAGAAGCCTCTCCTGTGAAGGATAAATTTGCCAGACCTTTTAAAGAATTCTCCAACACAATTAGCATCTCCCTGCTTAAAGGAAATACCGTGCATGTTGCTGTTGAAAGGGCCAGGAAACGCGCTCAGGAACTTATACGATATTACTCCACAAGCGACGCAGAGCCTGGACACAGAGATGTCAGATTTTGGCTTTTCTGGAATAGCTATTTTTTGACAGCCCTGGGCGATACCGAAGCCAGGCTCTGCTCTGAATCTTACTTCAGGTATTGTTTGCGTTGAGGAGTTTGAAGAAAGGCCTGTTTACTGTATTGGATTGGGGGAACTTGGGAATGCGGTGAAACGATATAAATAAATATGGGTTGGGAAATTATTATACTTATGCTACCTAAATTTTTTGATAGAGAAAAGGAGCTCGAGTGGCTTGAAAGAATATATGCTGATAAGGGCTTTAAACTTGTTGTGCTTTATGGGCGCAGGCGCGTTGGCAAAACAGAGCTTTTAAAGGAGTTCCTGAGGGGAAAGAATGGCATTTATCTCCTGGCAACGGATGAAAGCCTTGGGGAAAATATAAAATCTCTCAAAGAGAAGTTTGCTGCAATCACGCACAGAGAATATTTTCTAAAGCTTGAAACCTCAAGTTTTTACGATCTTTTCAAGTATTTTTCAGATGAGGTTAAGGGAGAGAGAATTATCGTTGTAATAGATGAATTGCCCTATCTGCTTTCGGTAAAGAAAGGGGTGCTCTCCCTATTCCAGAAGATTGCGGATGAAATTCTGAAGGATAGCAATATAATGCTCATACTGTGCGGCTCTGCAGTCAGTATTATGGAAAGCGATGTTCTGGGGCACAGAACGCCTCTATACGGCAGGAACCTCCATCACTGGAAGCTGCAGCCATTTGATTTCAAAACCATGCTTGGAGCATTTAAAAATATAGAAAAATGCCTTGAAGCCTATTTCGTTTTTGGAGGCATACCCTATTATCTGAAGTTCTACAATGAAAACCTCAGTATAATGGATAATATAAAGATAAATTTACTGGTAAAGGGAAGGAATCTTTATGACGAACCACTTATTTTACTGAGGCAGGAGTTCAAGGAATCAAGGGTTTACAGGCTTATTCTCAGGTATATTTCATCAGGGTATAAAAGTATAGGCAAGCTCTGCTCTGCATGCGGGCTGGATAAGAATAATGCAACAAAGTACCTTTCAACCCTTGAAGAATTGGGTTTTGTGAGGCATATTGTACCGCTAGGAATGAAAAGAAAGGGGATATATGAAATAAAAGACCCTCTTTTCAGGTTCTGGTTCAGGTTTGTGTATCCTCACAGAGACCTTCTGGAGCTTGGAAATATAGGTGAGGTTGCGGGAAAGATTGAAAGGGATTTGAATTCCTACTTTGGCCTTGCGTTCGAATACGTGATTGAGGAGATTCTTAAAACACGGAGCATGCATGCGTTCAAAAACTTCACGAATGTGCATAAGTGGTGGCATAAGGATAGGGAAATAGATATTGTTGCATTG
>JAFCEU010000030.1 GCA_017608995.1 Candidatus Iainarchaeum sp.
GTCCGCTCTGTTCAGAGCGCAGCCGTACCACTCTATGTAAACTTTTGTCATTTAAAAAAGCTTGCAAGGAAAAGAAAAAATAGGTTACTTTATGGTGAGCTCCAATGCTCTGTCATTAATCTCTTTGCAAAGCACCTCGATGAACTCTTTAAGAGGCATGTTCTTCTTTATCACACCTTCTCTTGTTCTTACAGTAACGCTGCCATGCTTTTGTTCATTATCGCCTACAACAAGCATATAGGGTATTTTCTCAAGCTGCGCTTGCCTTATTTTTTTGGACAGTGTTTCTCTGCTATCATCGAGCTCTGCTCGCACATCTCTTAATAAGAGTTCTTTGAGCACCTTTTTTGCGTACTCAAAATTTCTATCGGTAATCGGTAAAATTTTTGCCTGGATTGGGCTAAGCCATGTTGGAAAATTGCCAGCATATTGTTCTATAAGTACGCCCATAAAGCGCTCTATGGAGCCGAGTATTGCGCGGTGAATCATAACTGGCCTGTGTTTTTTATCATCGGGGCCTATATAGTACAAATCGAATTTTTCAGGCATTGAGAAATCAACCTGGATTGTGGCGCACTGCCACTCTCTTTCTAAAGCGTCTGTTATATGGAAATCTATCTTTGGGCCATAGAATGCGCCTTCGCCTTCATTTATTTTGTAGTCAATCTTTAACTCTTCCAAAGCCTGCTTCAATGCGTTTGTTGCATGCTCCCACTGTTCATCGGTACCCATGGAGTCCTCAGGCCTTGTGCTTAGCTCAATACTATATTCATTGAAACCAAACGCTTTGTAAATGCGTTTAGTAAGATTAATAACATTTATTATCTCATCCTTAAGCTGCTCCTCAGTGCAAAAGATGTGGGCATCGTCCTGCGTAAATTTTCTCACTCTGAAAAGCCCGTGCAAAACACCACTGCGCTCATGCCTGTGGACTATGCCAAACTCGGCAATTTTTATAGGAAACTCTCTATACGAATGCCTCTTTTCCTTGTAGACGAGGATATGGCCTGGACAGTTCATTGGTTTTACTGCAAAGTCTCTTTCATCAATTTCAGTGAAATACATGTTCTTCCTATAATGATCCCAGTGCCCTGATTTTACCCAGAGATCCTTGCTAAGTATAATTGGGGTTGTAATAAATTTGTAGCCTTCTTCTATGTGCAACCTCTTACAGAAGCTTACTATCTCATCCCAGATTATTGTACCATTTGGAAGGAAAAATGGGAAGCCGGGTGCTTCTTCATGCGTAGAGAATATTTCAAGTTCTTTTCCAAGCTTTATGTGGTTTCTCTCGCCGAGTTCTTCAAGCCTTTTCAGATAATCCTCGAGCTCTTTCTTACTTTTAAAGGAAATACCATAGATGCGCTGGAGCATTGGGTTTCTTTCACTACCGCGCCAATAGGCGCCTGCTGTTCTAAGAAGCTTAAATGCTTTTATTTCTGCTGTATTTTCAACATGCGGCCCTTTGCATAAATCAATGAAGTTGCCATTTTTGTATATACTTACAGGCCCTTCAAGGCCTTTGAGCAATTCTAGCTTGTAAGGTTCATCCTTGAATAATTCCTCTGCTTCCTTTTTGCTGAAAGGCTTCTCTACATCGAAATCATAGTAGAAACCTTGCTTTATCGCTGGCCCAATGCCGAGCTTTGCATCCGGCCAGAGTTCTTTCACTGCACTAGCCAATACATGTGCAGTAGAATGCCAGAGTTTTTTATAATATTCATTTTCTTCTTCAGCTTGCATGCTCTCACTTAGGCAAAATATATTTCAGTATGTTAAGTATTTTATTCTGCTTAGAAAAAACTTTAATGTTTTGTTTTTTATGGGAAATGCACTGAATAACTATTTTTATTCTCTTTTTAGCAAGAGTTTGATATATGATTAGCTCGCGGCTATGCGTTAGGTGTAAAGGCAAGCTTCTCTGTGGCCTAAGCTATTGTCCCATATTGCGAAAATATGAGACACAGCTAAAAGTAGCTAAGAATGTTGAGGAGGAATTTGCCGGCACCTCGCCACCAAGCGTATTTGTCTCTTGGCATAGTTACCCTAAAGTAACAGTCTCGCCTTTAAGCGCTGCAGAGCGAATAAGAAACGCTGCCTTACTCGATTTCCCAGAAAGGTGGTATGGTCTGCCTGAGCAGAAAATAATAGAGTTTCGAAGCTTGCTCTTGATGAGTGGAAAGAGCTTTAAGGCAAGCGATGCAAGCAAACCAAGCTATGAACTAGTTGATATACAGGAGCTAGCTATGAGTTTCGATCAGGTAGATGTTGATATAGAGCTGTTTAAAAAACCTAAAGCAAAACTTTCTTTCAGTGCCTTTGCTGGCCCTTTAGGGCCAAAAGCACCTTTAAAGAGGCTTGAGCTTGAAAGCAATCCCAAGATACCGCGCAAGGTTGACTATCTTGTAAGCGATGTTGATGTTAAAGCAAATGCTGCCTTGCTTGAATTGTATAACGCTAACTTTCCCGTTTCATTTCTACACAAATTGCTGAGCGCAGGCCTGCTTGGTGTTGAAAAGAACCGAAAACTGGTGCCAACGCGCTGGGCTATTACTGCAGTAGATGCAAACATAAGCAAGGAGCTTATAGATGAGAAAGTGAAGAGTTATGAAACAATAGACAAATATGAGTTGTACCACTCAAACTATCTCGATAATGATTTCTGGGTTTTGCTGATTCCAAGCAGCTGGGCATTCGAGCAGTTAGAATGCTGGCTTCCAGGAAGTACTTGGATGAGCAATGCAAAGGAATACCACATAATTCAGGATCACGAGCTTTATGAAGGTCGTAAAGAGTATGCAAGCAATGTTGAAGGTGCCTACTATGCTGCTCGCTTAGCAGTTGCAGAACATCTTATTGAGAGAAGAAGGCAGGCGGCATGCATTGTATTTAGGGAAATCGGTGCAAAGTATAGCGTTCCTTTAGGCGTATGGCAGATAAGGGAAAACGTGAGGCATGCGTTGAAAAGCAGACCATTAATTTTTGAAACGCTAGAGGCTGCATTGAAATTTTTGGAAGGGAAGCTTGCGGTACCTATAAAACAATATATAAAAGAATCAAAGGTAATAGATTGGCTCAAGCATCAGAAAAAGCTCTGGGATTTCAGCCAAAGCGCATGAGTTGCGCTAACAAAGCTTCAAGCTGTATTCGCTCATTAGCGCCTTCTACCAAGCGAAAGTTATATTCAGCAATTGTATTCACTATTTCAATTTTTGCTCTTGTTGGCAAAACGCCTTCATCCAAATTCATTATCTCGCGGTAAAGCTGCACGATTACATCCTCGCCGCTCATTCCATAATCATACATCAGCTTTGCAAGCAGCTCGCGAGCTTCAACAAACTTCTTTTTCAAGGCTAATTCAATCATTTTACGTATTTCCTCTGGTCTTGCTCTGCTGGAAACATTGTAAACAGTTTTTTCAGTTATTTTTTCACCTAAGAAGGCTGAACCCTGCAATATATTTATCGCTTTCCTCATATCGCCTTCGCAAGCGTAGATGATTGCATCAAAGGCTTTATCTTCTACAGCTAAGCCCTCGTGCTTTGCAATATCCTTGAGCTTGTTCTTTATCTCCACTTCTGTTAGCGGCGTGAAGCGGAATATAACGCACCGAGACTGGATCGGTTCAATAATTCTGGAGGAATAGTTGCAGGAAAGAATAAAACGAGCCGTCTTTGTGTATTTCTCCATTGTTCTGCGCAAAGCCTGCTGAGCGTCAGCAGTTAAAGCATCAGCTTCATCTAAAAATATTATCTTGGAACCGGCATTAAACGCTAACGTTCTCGCAAAGTCCTTTATTGTATTTCTAACAACATCAATGCCGCGTTCATCGCTAGCGTTTAACTCTAAAAAGTTCTGGTGAAAGCCTTCTTCACCAAAAAGCTCCTTGGCCAAAGCAATAGCACAGCTTGTTTTTCCTACGCCCGCGGGCCCAGCAAAGAGCATATTTGGCACATTTTTGCTTTTAACATAGCTTTTGAGCCTTGCAACTATGTGCTTCTGACCAACTACTTCAGCTAGCTTTTTAGGTCTGTATTTTTCAACCCAAGGCAAATCTGTTTGCATGAAAAACACCTGTTTAATTTATACCTCATAATTTTTAATAACCCTTTGCCAGGGCTTTTTCCATTGATATTCCTAAAAAAGAAAAACGGTTATTCAACAAGCTTTTTTAAATGTTGTATCTAAAATTTTTTGTGGTTGCTATGGAAAAGGGCATGCAAAGATACGTGATAATTGCGGCTTTGGCTTTAATCTCATACTTGCTGGTTTATATAATAGCTAATTACGCTATGAGTGGCATAGCATATGATTGGCGCTTTGAGTCCGCTAGCATTTCAGCGAACTATGCGCTGATGCCCTTACTTGGCTTTGTATTTGTTTTTTTCGGTTTAAGCTTTTGGAAGAAGCGCTTCAAAGAAAAAAATAGTGTGTTAGCTGTGTTATTTACATTTTTCGTTTTGCTCTCATTGGTTGCTTTCAGTCTCGTATTGTGGTTTTTCTATAGAGGCAATGTGGACGCCATATTCAGCCAGGTGAGGAATCAGTTTGATAGAGCAAATAAAACGCCCCCATCGTTTGCATACACTATTTGTGCATTCAATTGCAATGCATCCAATTTCGGCTGCTTCTTATCACAGGATAATGGCACATTCATTTGCCAGGTGAATTTCTGGAATGAGCTGTTTAGGTCTTCTTTTTTCCTATTCTGGTTAGCGAGCATCTTTGCTGGCATAAGCTTCTTTGTTTATGAATTCTTAGAAAAGTTGATCAAAGAGAAGCAATAGCTTTTTTTGAAAGAAATTTTATTTAGTAGCTTTAAACCAGCGTAAGGTTTAAATAAAAAGAATGCCTCTTTTTATTGGTGTTTATATGCCAGCAGATTATCTAAAAGATTTGCTCGAAAAAGCGAAAAAAGCAAAGGTTAGCGATGATGATCTACTTAAAGCACTGAAGGAAGAAGATTTGACTTTAAAGGCTCTGGGTGGAGAAAAGCCAAAAGGTGAAAAAAAGGGCAAAGAAGAGGATATTGAAGAGCGCCTGACACAAATAAGGTCTCAGCTTAGAGCCAAATTAGAAACAGAGTCAAAGGCTGAAAAAGCCGCTGAACCGATTAAGCCTATAAAAGAGGTTGAAGAAAAAAAGCATGGTAAAGAAGTTGTACCACCAAGTAAAGAAGAAATAGCTTCTGGCATACCTCGCGAGGGCGCGCTTGCTGGCAAAAGCACTGCTGAGCAAGAAATAGCGCAGGCTGCTGAAAAAATAGAAGTTGAATCCTATGGTAATGTGAGAATATATAAAATCCCGGGGCAAAAGCTTCTTTACTACTTTGTGCCAGTGCCAAGGCCGACGCCGAGTGAAAAGAGAATTATAAGAATTATAAAAGAGGCTGCAACAAGGCTCATTACAATAGAGCCCTATAAAATTAGAGATCCTGAGCAGAGAAGAGCGGTGTATAGGCAAAGAATAATGGATATTTTACAATCATCACCTGAAATAAATATTCCCAAAGGAAAAATCCCCTTTTACACCGAGGCAGTAGTAAGGGAGATGGTTGGCTATGGCCTGATAGATCCCTTAGTAAGGGATGATAGGCTTGAGGAAATAATGGTAATAGGTACAAAGAAGCCGGTGTATGTGTTCCACAGGGATTACGAAATGATGAAAACAAATATTGAATTCTACTCAGAGAACGAAATAGTTGATTTAATAAATAAGATTGCCCGTGAGGTCGGCAGGCGTGTTGACTTTTCGAGCCCGTTGCTTGATGCTCGCTTGCCTGATGGCTCAAGAGTGAATGCGACAATTCCACCTGCTTCGATCTCTGGACCAACTCTTACAATTAGAAAGTTTAGAGAGGATCCATTCTCTATTACGGATATGATAAATTTCAGAACGCTTAGTTCTGAGCTTGCGGCATTTCTGTGGTTGGCGGTCGAAGGGTTAGGCACAAGGCCTGCCAACATATTAATTTCAGGTGGCACGGGTAGCGGAAAAACAACCCTGCTTAATGTGCTTGCAACATTCATTCCGCCTTCAGAGCGCATAATCACTATTGAAGATACTGCTGAGCTTAACCTTCCCCTAGAACATTGGATTAGATTTGAAGCAAGACCGCCGGGGCTGGAAAGCAAAGGTGAGCTAACGCTTGATATTTTAACAAAGAACTCTTTGAGAATGAGACCCGATAGGGTCATTGTTGGTGAAATAAGACATAAAGAAGCGTTTACGCTTTTCACTGCGATGAATACCGGTCATGATGGTTCTATGGGCACGGTGCATGCGAACTCTTCACAAGAAACACTTATAAGAGTTACGAGTCCGCCAATGAGCGTACCCGAAGTAATGCTTTCTGGCTTAAATTTCATAATAGTAGAACACAGGCTGCATGATAAGAAGAAAGGAACTATAAGACGCGTTACAGAAGTAGCTGAGGTTTCTGGAGTTCTTGAGGGGAAGGCGCAAACCGAAGCGCTATTCCAATGGGATGCTGCAAAAGATGAAGTTGTGAGAACCGGCGTGCCATGTAAATACTTAAAAGAGTTGAGCCGGCTTTCAGGAGCAAGCGTTTCACAAATAGAGAAAGAGATTAAAAGAAGGCAGGCGTTCTTAGAATCACTCGTTAAAAAGAACATAAGAACTGTAAAGGAAACTGCAAAGGCAATGCAAGCGTTCTTAGAGAGGGAAGAAAGCTGATGAGGTGTACAAATGCCAGGGCAGAGAGAGCTTGAAACAATTGATATGAAGAAGGTCGAAAAGATCGTAGAAAAGATGCGAAAGAAGTATTCTGAGCAAGGCGTTAAAGCATACGGTGCAGGTGAATATGAACAGCTAAGGGGGCTTATTATTGAAGGAAAGGTGAGCCCACTTGAGATTCAAAAAATAGAGGATTTGAAAGAGCATGATTCAAAAACAGTAAGTTTTTTAGGTAAATTATACCTAAGCCTTGGAGCTATCACAAAGCCGATATTTGGCCTATTCAGCAAATTCCCTCTCGCAAAAAAACTTGAGCTTGATTTATATTCAGCAAATATGAAATTCTCCGCAAAGCAATGGTTAGCTTTGGCTACCATTACTGCATTACTTTCATTTATCACTGCTCTCGGTATATTGCTGCTTATATCAACTTTCACCGGCTTCCCCTTGGTGCTCGTATTGGTGCTTGCGGTATTCATATTTTTCTTCTCAGCAACAGTTATGTTGCTTGTGCCTAGGCAGCGTGCGGAAGCTCGTGGCAGAGCGATAAGTGCCGAGCTGCCATTCGCCTTAAGGCACATAGCAACACAGCTCAGTGCAGGCATAGGTCTTTATAGAACATTGCAAGCAGTTGCAAAAGCTGACTATGGGCCATTAAGCGAAGAGTTTGCCAGAACTATTGCTGAAATAGAGGAAGGAACAGATACGCAAGATGCATTGAGGCATCTAGCTTTGCGTACAAAATCAACCGCATTGAGAAATGCAATGATGCACACTATAAGAGCGCTAAAAACCGGTGGAAATCTTTCCGATGTAATGAACGATATTGCTGAAGATGTGGCGTTCCAGTTAAGGATGAATATGCAAGAGTTTGGCCAAAAAATGAATTTCTTGGGAGTTATATTTATCTTCTTAGCAATCGTCTTCCCAGTATTTGTGGCAATTCTCGGTAGCATAAGAAACGCTCCGCTAAGCTCAGCTCAGATGGGCCTCTCGTTTTCGGCGATTCCTCTTAGCGTAGATATGATGATGCTTATTTATTTCCTTATGATGCCTACAATACTTGTATGGTTCTTTATTTTTATAAGGGTGATTCAACCGCACGCATAGGTGATTAAGTGCTGAAAGAAACATGGAATAATTACACAGAATATCTAAGGGAAATAAAGTGGCCTTTTGAGCCTAAAACATGGTTAATTATTAGTATCGTTTTAGCGATTGCTTTGGGGGTTGCAACTTGGATACTTGTTGGAATATTGCAAGTAATTCCGATGAAGTTTGCGCACGGGTTGCTCTTTTCACTAATAATATTAATAGTCACACTGGATATCACACTTGCCTACCCTTATTTGCTTGCAGTAAGAAGAATATCACAGATTGAGGAAGCTTTGCCGGATGCATTCAAACAAATGGCGGATACTCTTAAAGCTGGTGGCACTTTTGAATACGCACTGCGGAGCGTTAGTTCCGCTGAGTACGGACCGCTCACTGAAGAAACCAATCTTATCCTCCGCAGGCTCGAAGAAGGTGAAAACCTTGAGAATTCAATGCGTGCTTTTGCAAATAATGTAAACAGTAAGGTTGTGAAACGAGCTGTAACAATTATATTAGATTCTATCGCTGCTGGTGCAAGTCTGGCAGATATTTTGGATGAGATTGCCGATGATGTGAGAGCAACACATAGAATAATGCACGAGCGAAAGAGCAGCACATTAATGCAAGTGCTTTTCATGGTAACTGCTGGCGCAATTGTGGCGCCCTTTATATTTGGCCTTGTAACAACTATAGTTGAATTCTTAATGTCTCAATCCATCTCGGCATTTAATATTATTCAAAGGGTAAGTATAACTGAAATCACGATGCTTTGCGGAGCCGCTGTTAGCAATCCTGACAAAACAGTGTATTGGAACTGCATTAAAGAGAGCATAACGATGCTGCTTGTATGCTATATTATAATAGAAGCTATCGCAGTGGGCTTTATGGTATCAATGATTCGCGAAGGAAACGCGAGCAAAAGTTTTATATATATCCCTGTGTTTTTATTAATAGCATATCTGGTATATTATATGAGCTATATATTCACAATAGGGTTCTTCGGGAGGTAATATATATGTGGAAAGATGAGAAAGCACAAACTTCGTTGGAGTATCTTCT
>JAFCEU010000104.1 GCA_017608995.1 Candidatus Iainarchaeum sp.
TTTGCGAAAGTGATTGAGGAAAACTCCAACTATAAAATAAAAGATGAAAGAGCTGATTCAAGGATTGTATTGCTTGAGAGGCGCTGATGTAAAGCACCTAAAGTTTCCTGTAAACTACTTCTTGATTTACAATTATCCCGCTCCTTTAACTTTAGAACCCTTGCCCCTTATCACACTTACAATTGTCACTAACATAATTATTTCCTATATTTTCTCATGTGTTATGTTTGCCTTGCATTACAGGATTAAGGAGGGGCGAGGAAAGTAGTTACGCTCTCATAAGGGCAAATTTGTAACAATTGTGCAATAACCATTTTATGCAAGGAAAAGCCAATAACATCTATACTAGCCAGAACTTATCTTTTCTAATGTGTCCTTTCATCGAAAAACCCTCTAAGCTGGAGCACAAGTTGCTATGAGCCTTTCCATAAAATTCCTTTAGAAATAGAAACTATAAAATTCGAATTCTCTTTTCTGATTTCATATGGGTGTTCTAAGAATTCACCAGCAGAAATAGTTTGCTTAATAGGAGCTGACTCATACCTATTATCTTTAGCATCATAATATATAAGCTGTATGTAGTATGCTTCTTTTCCATCTGTGTGCTTTGAGGCTTCTGGGAACTCTTCCATAAATTTTTCAACATCCTTTGCGCTTACAACCCATTTCACTTCAATGCTTGCAGGCACAAATATCCATTCGTCCCCATTAACTAAATCACCAGACGCTTCTGCAAGTGGGATTTGAATCTCGTATTCCCCTGTTTCATAATTTATCCCCACATGCTTTCCATCGCGTGCATATGCATGTAGATCAATATCTGGCAAAGCGTATGGTTTTGCAACCTCATCTGATGGAAGGATGCTATAAACCTCATCGAAAACCTTTGCTCTTGGCATTAGAGAGACGCCTTTAAAGCCTTTTAAAGTAACTTTTGGTTTTGCAAATCTGCTAAGCAAAATAAAAACTGTTGAAGCGAGAAGAAGGAGAATAAGTGCAGCTAAAAATGCTTGCTTTTTTGAAATCATTCTATTGCTCAATAATTCAAAATATTTTTAACGATTTTGCCCAAATCCACAAGTTCTTCTATACTGATGTCTTTCAACCCAGGTGTGCAGGTTGCAATAATGCCTCGCATAAAATAATTGCGCACAATTTTAATTTATAGAATTCGCTCAAAGCGTTTTATGTTTAGCCGCGCGCCGCCAGCAGCACATAAAAAATTGAGATGTAGGGGGCAAATAGGTAATAATACGCTTTTATGATGCAAAAAATAGCACTTGAAGGATATAAAAATACCCCTTTAGGTAATAATACGCTTTTATGATGCAAAAAATAGCACTTGAAGGATATAAAAATACCCCTTTATGATACAAAAAATAGTACTTATAATAACGGTCTTCTTCTCTTCTAACAGAAAATAGGCTCTGACGAAATGGTAATTGAATAGCCAAAGGATGAGCATTGGAATAATGATTAAACACCAGAAAAATCGGCCTAAATAGTAAAATATATTCAAGAATGTACCGATGACCAAGAAAGTGATAAATGTTGCTATCACTGTAACAATATCTAGGGCGATTATTAAAAGCAACTTCTTCACAAATTCTTGGAGTAAAACCTCTTTCTTTTTCTGCAAAGAGAAAAGTATGGCAACAAACACAAGATTTATAATAAATAAAACTGTAAAAAAAGGCGCAAAAGCGATAATAGTAGTGAAGAATTGTGTTGTCAACGAAGGCGGCTTATAGGACGCGCGACATTCAGGTGGATTGCCTGCTACAGGGTCACCAGTTATAAGCACGCATTCTTTATCATTATCATCCCATATGCAATCTACATTACCGTCGTGATCTATATCTGTGGTATTACAGTGGCTTTCAGTCATTTTTGTAGCACATATAGAATACCAAGTGTTTTTGGCATTCTCACACATTCGAGGAGAAGCAAATGCACAGTATGACAATATTATTAAAAAAATCAGAATAAACAAAACCGCTTTTCGCATATTTATGCCTATCTAAGAAACTTTTTTAACCATTTTTCCATTCGCACAGCTCGCTTAGGAAGCACTCTTTGCATTTTGGCTTCTGCGCTTTGCAAACATTCCGTCCATGAAAAATCAGCATATCTGTAAAGCGGGTCCATTCGTTGCGTGGCAAAAGCTTCATTAAATCGCGTTCCACCGCTAGCGCAGTTTTGCCTTTGCTCAGGCCCAAGCGCCTGCTTATTCTAAACACATGCGTATCTATTGCAATGCCTTCCTGCTTCCCAAA
>JAFCEU010000031.1 GCA_017608995.1 Candidatus Iainarchaeum sp.
GGATGCGGGGTAGCGGATTCGAACCGCTGAAGGCACTAAGCCACAGGGCCCTCAACCCTGCCCCTTCGGCCACTCGGGCAACCCCGCCCGGAATACTTGTTTAAGAAACGGTATACTAATTTTTGCTTTAAAAGGATTTAAAAAGTTAGCTTATCTGTTAAAGTAGTTATACTTCTATTATGTTTCGCAGATTTATCTTCCTTAGCTTTATCTCGAGAAATTCGTCAGCGAGCGCCTTTCTAAGCAAGCCGTGAGCGGTAGTAGCATAGCTTTTATTCAATATCACGGCTATGTTTGTGTAATAGCCTTCGCTATTTCTATGAACCTTTCCGCTCATCGCAGTTACTTCGTAGCTGTTACCGGAATAATCTCTAAATACAGTGGTATTTTTTCCCAATGTCAAAAGCTCAACATTCTTTATTTTTCCATATGCCATAATTGGCATTGCCAGCTCAATTCCTTTATCCTCCATGAACTTATGGATGCTGGCTATAACTTCCTCATTATCCTTTAATCGCAATGTATAAAACTCTGGCATTTAAATCACAAGACCATAGTAAAAACTTTGTTAAGTTAAAAAAGATATTGAATATTTATATTTCTTTCTATAATCTTCTCTCAGAAAAGAACAATAACATCCAATGTCTTTTAAAAAAGAGAAACTATTTTTAATAATTTGCTATTAATCGGAAGAAAAAATTAGAAGAAAAACGCCGGGAGTGGGATTCGAACCCACGCGAGCAAAGCTCACCAGCTCACTCATCTCCTGAAATATTTTTCTTTCTTTGGGGAAACTTACCACTTTCTTTCTTTTCTAAAGAAAGAAAGGAGGAGAGCTCAAGGCTGGCGCGTTGGACCGCTCCGCCATCCCGGCCTTTCTTATATAAGAATTCCCTCCCTCATTATTAATAAATAATTTGCTTATGGCGATTTGCTTATTATTCTGTTTTGGTCGCATTATTCTAGCCTACTCTTCTTACTAAAAATTTTAACTTCCTAACTAAAAATAGTTTATTTTTTAAATGTTTTTGACCAGAAAATATATTAAAATGTTTGTTGAGGCAAGCTTCTTCGACCTGGGCAAAAGCAAAAGCCTTCGCAACATAATAATCCTAATTCTTTGCGCGGAATGGCCCCTCACAGTTTCGCAAATTTATAAGCGCTTGCTGCGTAGCTACGGAGTGAGCTGCACCTACCAGGCAGTTTTTAAACAGGTTAAGGAACTTGTATCAGAGGGCTTGCTTATTATGGATGAAAAAGGATACCGCATAAATGAAAGGTGGCTCTTGACTTTGAATAAGTTCATATTAGGGGTGCTCGAGCGCTACAAGGAAAATCCGCAGGGCGTGCTTGGACAAAAACTTCTTGAGGAAAAAGTTCCAAGTAGGTATTGAATAGAATACTATTTCACAAAAAATACACAGAAGTAATTTAACTGTTTTTATAAAAAAATTAATTAATGAAAAAAATTCGCGAGTTTCTAAGGAAAGAAAAGGAGCTATTCGAGATAATCGATAGACTTGAAACAGACATACTTAAATTTGTCGAGCCACAAAATACGCTCGTACAACAAGCAAAGTTTTTCAAAGCACTTAAAAAAGGCATTGCTTACGAACCTATTTTTTCCTACCTCCCAAGAAACCAGCTGTTCACATACTTCAACCTGACTCCAGAGTATGCATCCATGATGAAACGATTGCAGGAAATTAAATTCAATGAAACCGGGTTTGAGAAACTTCTCAACAAGAAAAGAGATGAAACAATAAAAAAGATCGAGCTAGTTAGAGCTATCGGTAGCGATGCATTTCCCGAAAAAAGCATTGCCTACTACGGTAAGCCGAAAGCAAAGCTTGTAAGGAAAGCGTTTGAAGTGCTCGAACAGAAACCGGAAAAGGATAATAAAAAAAGGTTCAGCAGCGAAAGAGCTGCAAGCTACCTGCAGAATATGCTGAATAGAAAGCGAATAGACTGGAACATTGTGCTTGAAGAAAATATGTCTGCAAACGCCATTGTTTTGCCAGCAGAAAAAACAGTAAAGATAAAAGCTAACCAAACATACTCCATGCGAGGGGTGCGCAGGCTTCTTGTGCATGAGATAGAAACACATGTGTACAGGCACATAAATGCGTCAATACAACCATATCGTTTGCTGCTTGAAGGTGCAAGCGTTGACTGGCTCGAAACCGAGGAGGGGTTAGCGGTTATAAATGAGGTGCTTTTCAAAAATTCAAGCGATGCGCTTATCAGAGAGTATGCTGGTAGAGTTGTTGCGATTCACTTTGCGACAAAGCATTCTTTCTATGAAACGTTTAAGCATATGAATGAATATTTCCCTGCCGAAAAGGCATATCAGCTAACCCAGCGTGCAAAGCGCGGCTGTTCGGCGGGAAAACCCGGTGCTTTTACGAAGGACTACCTCTACTTTAAAGGGGCAATCCTTGTAAAGGAGTTTTTAGAAGGCGGGGGCTCTCTGAAGGAATTATATTATGGAAAGCTTGCGATAAATGAGCTTGAAGCCATAAAAGAAGTGCCGGTATTGAAAAGGCCCAAGTATTTACCGGATTATAAAAAAGCTGACTTTAAAGCTGTTGAAGAGCTTCCCTTTTAAAAACAGCAATTTTACGGAAAAGGAGAAGGCAAATAAAAGGAGTAAGCCAGGGATCCGCTCTGCGGTATGGCTTACCCCTTCGCTCTCAACACCGATTACTTAGTGTAGCTAAAACTTTTTAAAAAGCTAATCAGTTTGGAATGCTAACCTTATAACAAACGTAAAATTGTATAACTTACCTTGCAACTAGAACTCCTCACAGAATTTCTTCGCTTCAGGCAAAGACTCAATAAGCATGCTTGCATTTAAGCCGGATTTTTTCAAAGCTAACATATCAGCAGCAAAGCCAACTAAGAAGCTTGCCGCTAAAGCTGAGTCTATCAAAGAGTTCTTAGCACTAAAAGCAGCAGCAATGCCAGCAAGGCAATCGCCAGTGCCACCAGCAGTAAGCAACGCATTGCCAGAAAAATTGTAGTAAAGTGCAGAACCATCACTTATTACATCAACGCTACCTTTGAGCAAAATATTACAGCTATGCTTTTTAGCCATAGCTAAAACGTTTTCTGGTTTTGTATCGCAGGGAAATAAAGCCTTGAATTCATTTGCATGTGGTGTGAGCAGGCAGTTTTTATTGAGTAATTTTTTATTGAGCAGGCGCAATGCAGTAGCATCCAAAACGAACTTCTTTCCAGAAAAGTTTCTTAAAGCATAAGCCAGAATATGCTTATTCTTTGGTGAAATGCTTAAACCAGGGCCTATTAGAATAGAATCTGCTTTCTGAGCAAGCTTTTCAAAATTTTTTGAGCTTAGCTCTGAAACTATGAATTCTGGGCTTGCTTTTTTCACATAAGAGATATTTTCTTTTTCTGTTAAGAAGTAAATAAGATCTGCGAATAGTGAAGCGGCTTTCCCGGCGAATATGCTGGCACCGTGATACTGGTTTGAGCCTGCAACTATGAGCACAACTCCGTTTTCACCCTTATGACTTTCAGGGCTACGTTTCTTTAGAAATTTAACATTGCCGGGGCCGGTGAAGTAGTAAAGTTGCTTTGGTATGCCTATATCAAGCACTATGCCATTATCAACCTTCTTTGTTGCAAGTGAATACACTGCATTAGGCTTGAAGCCTGGGCAGGGCAGGTCAACGCTTACTTTTTTCGCTTTGCTTTTATTTAAGAGCTCCACAACTGATTTTATCGGCTCTCTAATCTCACCTTGTATTCCCGTGCCAATCAGGCATTCTAAAATAATGTCTGCTTCAATCTTTTTCGGGAGCTCTTTAGAATCTGCATAAGCGTGCGTTTCAATGAGTGAGTTCTTGAGGATCAAAAAATTTCTATATGCTTCACTGCTTTTTATTTGCTCAGGCTTTCCAATTAAATGCACGCTAACACTATTTTTATCTGCTAAATAGCGCGCGGCCACAAAACCATCGCCGCCATTATTTCCAGTACCACAAAATATCGCTATTCTGTTTCCTTCGCCAAAGTCTTTAGTGAGCTGCTCAGCAATACTTCTGCCCGCTGATTCCATAAGCTGTAAAGAACTAATTCCATAGTAACGGGCATTTGTATCAAGAACCTTTCCAAAAGTAATAGCATCCATAAAGACACGCAAAAACTTTTTAAATGCGAAAAGTATTATATTGATAGTTTTATTATTTTAAAATTATATAGTTAGGTGCCAAAGATGCAAGAAACAAAGATTGAAGAGGCGTTTAAGATCGCAACGCGTGATTTACGCGAATGTTATGATGAAAACGGGATAGTCGCTGGCCGTGACCATCTGCAAAATTATTGGGCAAGAGATGGTTTCTTTGCGACACTTGGTGCAAATAAGCTGAGGGACTTTGAAATTGTAAAAAAGAACTTAGATCTATTTTTAAGCTTTCAACGCGAAGATGGATTAATTCCAATGTTTATTTCGCGAAAAAAACTAAAGCCAAAATATGGGTTATTAAGCAATGCAGTGGATAGCAACTCCTTGCTCATAATTGCATTTGCTGATTATGTCAGGCATAGTAGAGATAAGCTATTCTTAGAAAAGAATTACAAAAAAATATCTCTTGCGATGGATTGGCTGAACAAAAAAGATAAAGATGGTCTTATTGAAGAAGGTTTTTTCGCAAATTGGCAGGGCACAATAATAAAGTCTGGTGAAGTGCTCTACTCAAATTGCTGCTATTACTATGCACTGAAAGAATTCGCTTGGCTCTCAAAAAGAGCCGGCGTAACGATGCTCGAAGCGGAATACGAAAAAAGGGCTGAAAAAACTAAGCATGTGCTAAACCTAAAATTCTGGCAAGGCGATTATTATTACGATTGGATCGACTTTTCAATAAAGAATTATTTTGATAGTGCTGGCAATTTGCTTGCGATTTTCTGGGATATAGCAAGTGAATACCGTGCAAACGAAATTATTAGGTTTATTGAAGAGAATGAACTAAATAAGATCCCACTCAAAACAACAGAACCTGAATATGGTTTTTGGCGCGTGATTCCTTTCCTATTGCCATTCAAAGCATACTACTACCACAATGGTTTTTCATGGCCCTGGCTAGGCTGCATCTATGCTTTGGCGCTTAATAAGATTGGGCAAAAGGAAAAAGCATTAGAAGAGCTAAAAAAAGTAGCTGAGCTTATAGACCAAGAGTGCGTATGCCATGAAGTATTTGATTTTGAAGGCAAGCCCGTAAGCTCTCTGCTGCTTAAAAGCGAAAGGCCCTTCGCTTGGACAGCAGGGCTGTTTGTCCGAGCGTGCTCTGAAATACTAGAAATGGAAAAGAAGAAAAGCAAGCGGGGAAATAGTTTTTTATAGTTTTTTTCTCTTTGTTGTGATGTTCGGAGTTGAGCTGCATGTTTGAACTTATTTTCATTCCTGCTGTTATTTGTGCTTTCGCACTGCTAAGCACACTGCTGTTCAACCGCTACTTAGCAAAGCACGATGCTGGCAGCGAAAAAATGAAGGAATTGCAAAAGCATATAAGAGAAGGCGCTTGGACTTTTATGTTCGAAGAAGCCCGCGTCTTTGCGGTAGTTACTGGAATAATCGCAGTAATATTGTGGCTGCTCTTTTATTGGGAGGTTGCTTCTGCCTTTTTGCTTGGAGCATTTCTCTCAATGAGTGCTGGTTTTATAGGCATGCATTCTGCCACTTTTGCGAATGCTAGAGTGACAAATGCTGCACAGCACAGTGAAAAGAAGGCATTCAATATTGCGATTGCAGGTGGCGCAATAATGGGTTTGGCAGTTGCTGGCCTAGCTTTGGGTGGCTTAACATTACTTTTCTTGATCTTTAGAGAAGCTTTCAATCCCGCTACGCTCGCCATAGAATCAAAAGCCGTGCCGCTTGTAAGCAGTATTTTAGGTAGAGACATAAACTTCATAAAAGCGGCTTTGATTGTAAGCGCCTATTCGATGGGCGCTTCCTTAGTAGCTCTGTTTGATCGTGTCGGCGGCGGCATATTCACTAAGGCAGCAGATATGGCTGCTGACTTAGTTGGTAAGGCAGAAGTACACTTGCCAGAAGATGATCCGCGCAATCCAGCGTCAATAGCAGACAATGTTGGTGATAATGTTGGTGATGTAGGCGGCCTAGGCGCTGACCTGCTTGAATCATTTGTAGGCTCGATAATCTCGGTAATAGTAATCTATCTTTACGTTTATGTTGGAAGAAGCAATGCCAGTATAAGCGCTCTGCTTGAACAACTTGGTGCGCCTTTAGGACTTAGCATACAACAATACTGGTGGTTGCTCATAGTGCCTCTGCTTATAATTTCATTTGGCATAATCGCAACTCTTATAGCTTTATTCTATATGGTCGTTAGCAAAAGAGCTAAGAACTTGCAAGCAACGTTAATGAATGGTACAAGGCTGAGCGCGATCTTAACTATGGTCTTTGCGTTTATTATAATATACCTCTCGCCAATGAACTTCAGTGTGTTTTGGTGCATTTTAATAGGAGCGTTTGCTGGCATCGCAATAGGGTACATCGCTGAATATTATACCTCCTCTGCGTATAGGCCTGTTAAAAAGCTTGCAGAGGAAACTTCAGCAGGCGCAGCGATTGGCATAACCGGCGGCATGGCTTTGGGGATGCTCTCAACATTCATTCCCGGGCTTGTGGTTGCGATAGCAATCGTGGCAACGTACTGGTTAGCGGGGCTCTTCGGCATAGCATATGGTGCATTGGGAATGCTTTCGTTTGTGGGTATGACTGTTAGTGTCGACACCTATGGACCAATAGCTGATAATGCAGGCGGTATAGCGCAAGGCGCTGGATTGCCTGAAAAGGTGAGGAAAATAACCGACCGCTTGGATGCCATAGGGAACACTACTGCAGCAGTAGGTAAAGGTTTTGCTATTGGCTCTGCTGCATTCTCCGCGCTAGCGCTTATCGTTGCATATATGTGGTCCGCTGCAGGCTCAGCAGGCGAAGTAACAATTCCTACAATTGAAATGCTCAGCGCTAACCCAAAAATCGGCGCTACAGTTATTGCTGCGCTATTTTTAGGCGCTATGATCCCTTATGTATTCTCTGCTCTTTTAATCCAAGCGGTAAGTGATACCGCAAAGAAGATGGTTGAGGAAATAAAGAGGCAATTTAGGAAGTTTCCAGATATACTCAAAGGAAAACGCAAGCCGGATTATAATAAGTGCATAGCAATAACCTCTATAACAATTATCCTGCCTCTCTTAGTTGGTTTTGCCCTTGGCAAATACGCATTGGCTGGCTTTCTTATAGGAGCATTGCTCTCATGCATGCAGCTTGCAATATATTGTGCAAACACTGGCGGCGCATTAGATAATGCAAAGAAGTACATTGAAGATGGCCATTATGGCGGCAAAGGAAGCGAAGCACATGTTGCATCTGTAATAGGCGACACAGTTGGTGATCCGCTTAAGGATACTGTTGGTCCTTCACTTGACATACTGGTAAAGCTGATGTCTGTAATTGCAATACTATTTGCATCGTTGTTCCCTGCATATCCAATCTTCTTCTAAATGCTTGCTAAATAAGAAAGATTTTTAAGGATTTGAAGGCTTATTGTTTTTGGTGATGCTATGGAAATAGATGGCTTACAGTTAGTTTGGCTTGGGCATGCGGGCTTCAAAATAAAGGACAATGGCTTAGTTATCTATATAGACCCTTTCCAAATAGAGGCTGATGAAAAAGCGGATATAATATTAATCACACACGACCACTACGATCATTGCTCGCCCAAGGATATAGAAAAAATCGCAAAGGAAGATACAATAATCGTCTGTAATGAGGCATGCGCGAAGAAGCTTAGCAGAGAAGCGAAAATTATAAAAGAAAATGAAAGCACTGAGGTGCTTGGAGTGATAATAAAAGCTGTGCCCGCATACAACACAAACAAAGAATTCCATCCAAAGGGTTATGGTTTGGGCTTTGTTATTGAGCTTGGGGGAAAGCGCATCTATCATGCAGGCGACACCGATTTTATACCAGAAATGAAGAATTTGCAAAATATAGATATTGCATTGCTGCCTGTAGGGGGCACTTATACAATGAATGCTGAACAAGCGGTTGAAGCAGCTGAACTTATAAAACCGAAGATTGCAATACCTATGCATTATGGCTCAATTGTTGGCAGTGCTAATGATGCAGAAACGTTTAAGGAGCTTTATTCCGGAAGAGCATATATACTCAAAAAAGGCGAGTAGGTAGGGAAATGAAATTAGGACCTTTGGGAAGTGACGAAACAATATTTTCCAACATCGATTCTCTAAACCCGGATTTTGTACCAAAGCTTCTGCCCTATAGAGAAAATGAACAGAAAGAGATAGCAAACTCTTTAGAGCCCTTGCTTAAAGGCATATCTGGTAGAAATCTTTTTATTTACGGGAAAGCAGGTATTGGGAAGACGCATGTGGTAAAGCGTGTACTTGAAGACTTAAACGAGTTTGGTCTGCCAGGCATTTTTGTTAACTGTTGGGTTCATTCCGAAAGCAATGCAATAATTGGATCTATAGCAAAGCAGCTTGGTATTATTGCTGAACCAAGCATAGAAAGGATAAAGAATAGGCTTAGTGGCAGTGCGATTGTTTTTGCGTTTGATGAAATCGATCAAGCAAAAGAGTTAAATTTTCTGTATGCAATACTTGAAGAGATAAACATGGCGGGGATAATATTAATATCAAATAAACCAGAATTTATTGCAACCCTCGATGAAAGAATAAGGTCGCGATTGCAGCCACAGATGATAGAGTTCAGGAACTACAAGCCAGAAGAGATGAGGGGAATATTAAAGGAGAGACGCAAATATGCGTTCTATGAAGAAACATGGAGTGAAGAAGCTATAAAGCTACTTGAAGAAAAGACCATTGAAAAAGCAGATATTAGATTTGGACTTATTCTTATGAGAAACGCTGGCTTAAATGCAGAACAAGATGCAAGCAGGATTGTCTTGAAAAAGCATGTTGAACAAGCTTTGGAAAAGCTACAAAGCTAGCGATTATTTCTTGAACCTCTTCTTAATATTATATGCTAAAATTAGTACTATTACAAGCAGTAAGCCAAACAAAATGTAATTTGTTGCGCTTGCGCCTCTTGCTTCTGTTTTACTGCTGCTCTGCTGTTCACAATCGGGGTCTATGCCGAGCAAGCAATCCGGATCACACATATCATCAGCATCTGGAACGCAAAAACCATCGCTTGCGGAGCAATCGCTACAGGAGAGTGAGTTTTCGTGCTCTTCGCAAGTGCCGTTATAATTGCATAAATTAATCTTTTTTTCGAGAATGGTTTTATCATATTTCTTTATTCTAAAATAAGAAGCACCATTGAAAAAGGGGAAAACTACGTAAAGTACCTCATAAGTTGAGGTTTCCTTGATCAAGTCTTTGCTCTGTTCAAGAGGCCAGCCGTATGGAATTCCTAAAGAATGAAAAACAACATTGGCATTTATTTTATATAAAAGATTTTTCTTTTCATCCAAAAGTTCAAAAGAATAATCGCCAGCTTCACTGGGTGTTATAAAATCTTTGGTAGCAAAATAGTTCTCAAGTGTTGCATTTGAATCTTTTGTGATGCTAACCACAAAAAGAATAGCTTTTTCAGGAGTCGCAGCATTAACAATGGAGAAAAACATAAGGAAAAATAATACAAGCACGGTTCCCCTCAGCAAGGCCAAGCACCCCTTATCGCGCTTTTCTCAAAGCAGTCAAATGCCTGCGGAACAGTTTGAGGAAGCGCTGCTCCCATCAGGCTCCTACCAATAGTTGAACCGAATGGTATTTTGCGCCCATAGCAATCAACGCGCTCGGTGGGAAATTCTGGACAGCTTGTAAATAGGGACCCATATTCGTTGCAGTGGGTCGTACCATCTGGGTAAAAATTTTTGCATCCGCCTGGCAACTTAGCATTTTCAGATTCGTAGGCAACTTTTGAATACTGATCACATAAGCCGAAAGAGTGGCCCAGCTCGTGAGCTGCGGCCCTAAAATCCAAACCTGAAAGCATAACGGAGTCTAGCAGAGAGAGCCCTTCAGCCCTTATGCAACACTTAGTTCCTTTCATATAGCCCCCAGATGCTTTACACTCGGATTGAGATATGGAAACAGGCATATGTATATCGGAATCTGTAAATAAAACAACCCGATAGTTACCACTATTTATAGGGATTCCTATAACAGAGCTCACACATTGCAATACGTTTGCCTGAATTGTTCTGAATTGCGAAGGAGGCATACAATTGTAATTTTGATTAAGGACAATTCTACAGGAATTATTGCTCGAAGCTTTCTGCAGGAGCTCAGAAGGTTTGATTATAATCCTGGAAACTTCATTAGGGCATGTAAAATCAGAACTATTTAAAAAGAAGCCAAAGGCAGAATTTGCAAGACTTTCAAATGCGGAGTCATCCGAGTGCCAGCCGGATGGAACAGCAATTAACACATATTTCCTAAAAATGTTGCTTTGCACTGTACTCTGCTGAAAGCCATAATACTGTGGATATCGCTTAGCCAGCCAGGGAGGCGCATATTGCGCGGCTATTGTTTCTTTTGCGCCCTTGAAATCCTTCCAGAGCTCACGCCAATGACAAACCCAGCGTTTCACATCATTTATATACTTAACATCCGCCGGTATTGGAGAATCATGGCCCGAATGATATTTTGGCACGATTTCATCAACTGTTGTTTTGCCACCTGCAACATAATTGCTTGAGTTTGCGATCAACCAAAACCAGTGCCTTACTGAATCTGCCCAAGTGGGATAAGCGCAAAATTCACCGTCGCGCCAACCATTGAAGCGCTCGCACTGTCCAGGCCTATATTTTATGTTGCCCATGCTGCGTCTCCATCTTGGTTTGCAGTCACTACTACCTGGACATATGCCAAAATTAGATTCGCGCCTAAAAAATGCAATAGCGATGAGGGGATCTATATTATACTTAAGCGCTTCTTCAACAAACACATTGCCCAAACCAAGAGCTGGAGTTCCTCTACCTGAAAACCTATTATCTGATCTAAATTCCCATCTGCCTATTATTTGATTTATGAAGCTAGCCATCAACTTTTGAATTTGTGGATCTGAAAGAGTTGGGTCATGGAGAAATATTGACATCGGGTGTTCAGCGCAGCTTTCTTCGTTCTCATACCATTTACCACAGCACACTATATCCCTACCATAATGTTCGGTTCCACCCATAGAATATCTTTGGTTCGGATTTAAGCCAGGGCATCTGCCCACATTGCCGCCAGACTCCATAATACAGCTTTGCTCGGGCTTACATATAAATGCATCAAAGCGCCCTGAATAGCTACCTATACAAAGTGTCGGAGAAAGCTCCACCGCATAGCTTTGCAAAAGCTCGGGGCTTGTAAAATAACCTTTATTCCAAAAAAGCACAATACCATTATCATCTGCATAAACACAAACCTTTTGTTCCTTAATCTCATCAATTATTTTCTTAAAAGAGAAATCGGTTAAGGAAGGCGCGCGCAAAACATTGCCGCCTGCGCTAAACCACTTGTTTGGTTGCAAATAAAGCTCTTGAGTTTCACTACCCATGCCATTATAGAACTCGGCATTGATTCTAAGCTCATTGCTCGAACAACTAAAACCCAATTCTGCGCTTTCAGGCCAGAACGAAATGGAAAACAAACTATTCTTGTTTGAATCTAATTTTGCTAACGTTGCTCTATCAAACCACCCGGAGCAAATATCCGGAAAGGCTCCTGAAATAAGCTCATCTTTCAAAGCTTTAGATTTAAGAGAATCGTGCCATGCAAAAACATAATTTCCATTATAATAGTCAGCTTCGCGAAGGGTCTCATCAGGCTTTATGAATCCATAAAAAAGAGAAAAACCTGCATTAGAGTCTATCTTAAGTAGTGCAGGTACTGAGCGCGCATATTTCAATCTAAACGTTGCATCGGATTCTTTGGCAATTGCTAACACAATGCCGGAGCGAGTATCTGCAAAACGTTCTGGGAATTCAATGCTTAGAAGTGCGATTCCGCCGCTAATATCTTTCTTTATAGATTCGCTCAAGAGTCCTTCATCATAATTGAAGTAAATCGGCTTATAGTCGCTTAGCCAGCGCAATGCTAAACCATAGTTTTCCCTATTAATCTCACTATTAAAGTCACCAATTGCGCCATCAAATGGGAGCTGTAAAAAAGGGTTTTTATCGTAGCTTGTGCCTATCTCGCTAAGCTCAGCAATTTTCTTCAGAGATACTGAAACTTTGCCCGCTTCGCTCACTACTAAATTTACATCATAAAGGCCGCTTTTCAATACGTTGCCTATGAAATTCCAATCGTTAATATTAATATCTTGTAGATACAGCGAATATTCTCTCTGAAAATCTCTTAAGAATGCTTTGCTATAATTGTCCCTTATAAGAAAAGCAAATTGAGCTGCATCGCAAAAATGTGCTTTGCCAGGAATCGAGCATTCATCAGCATTTATGTCCTCGAAGCGCCATGTGAACAAAAGCCTATCAAAGCCATAATCATAAACAACTTTAGAGCCTGTATTGCATTGTTCTGTTGTATAGGAATAAACAGGATATTGCGTACCTGCAGATGCGGAACCGAACAATGCGAAAAAAATAACAATTAAAGCAAAATAGCCTAAGCATTTCAAGCGTTGTTCACCTGCTTATTTATATCACCAAAGTACTGCCTGAATTTTTCTGTTGTTCTTAGCAGATAGGTCCTTCCGAATGGCTCGCGCACAACAAAACCCTCATTGACCAAAAGTTTTATGTGATCGTAAGCTTTATTGTTCCTATATTTCACCACATGCGATTGTGGGATTGGTTCTTTTACAGCTATAAGCGCGAGCGTTCTTTGCACCGCTTTATTCATCTCTGCTTTAGTGGCTAAATGCCTAACCTT
>JAFCEU010000105.1 GCA_017608995.1 Candidatus Iainarchaeum sp.
TTTGCTTAGCGCCCTTTACCGCTTCGAGTATATCAGCGGTCTCGCCGCTCTGCGATAATGCAATAACAACTGTTCTTTTATTCACAAGATTTAGGAAGTTTTGGAATTCAGAAGCGAGTATCGCATTAGCCTGAATCGAAGCTATGCCTGCGAAGAAATAGCTTCCAAGCATAGCAGCATGCATACTTGTTCCGCAGCCGATTATGAAAACTCTTTCAGCTTGCTTTATGAGCTTTGTAACTTTTTCAATCAAAGCATTGCTTTGCAAAGAAGCATTTCTTATAGCTTGCTCCTGCTCATATATTTCCTTGAGCATGTAGTGCTCAAAGCCTCGCTTATCAGCTGAATGAAGCTCCAAATCAATCCTCTTAACGGATTTATTAATCCACTTTCCTGTTTCAATATCATAAACTTTTGCTTTGCTGTTAATTTCGATGAGCTCAGAATCCTCTAAGAACATCGCTTTTTTTGCATAAGGGACTATTGCCTGCATATCGCTAGCAAGCAAAAAAGTGCCATTAGCAAAACCAGCAACAAGAGGCGAGCCTCTCCTAGCGCCAATCAAAGAGTTGTGCAGCTCTGACATCGCTACAATAGCATAGCTTCCTTTCAGATGTAACAACGCTTTTCTGACAGCCTCTCTAAAGCATAGGTTCTTGCTTAAGTAAAGCTCTATAAGCATAGGTATTACTTCAGTATCGGTTTCCGTTGAGAAAGAGAAGCCTTTCTTTGTTAAGAACTCTCTTAGCTCTTGAAAGTTTTCAATGATGCCGTTATGCACTACAGCAATCTTTTCGTTTTGTGATACATGCGGGTGAGCGTTCCTTACGGAAATTTTGCCGTGAGTGGCCCATCGCGTGTGACCTATCGCACAAGAGCCATAAAACATTTTTCTCGGGAGCTTTGTGATCTTTCCTGTGCGCTTGTATATCAGTAAGCTGTCGTTTTTTACCGCTATGCCCCAACTATCATAGCCTCTATAATCTAATCTTTTCAGCCCCTCATAAGCGATTTTGCCAGCATTGCTATTCTTGCAGAGCACACCTATTATTCCACACATAAGAACCACAAAATTTGTGTATTAATAAATTCTCTTGCAAAGTTTTTAAATCCCGCTAAAAATCGCCTAAAACCACTAAAAAAGAATTAATAAAGCGCTAAGCGAAAAACGCGTTATAAATAAAAAAGTTTCTTAATACTATTAAAAAATATTTACTAATAGTAATAATTTTGTTATGGGGGTCTGATGTTAGCGCGTGTATCGTTCCAAAAGGATAATAAATACTTTGCTGGTTGATATTCAAGGAGCTCGCGAAAAAAGAGAGCTATCCTGCTGCATTGGCGAAGAAGCTAAATATGCAGCAACAGGAGGTTTATTATTATATAAACAAGCTTCGCAACGCTGGCCTGGTTGAGCTCACAAAGCGCGAAGAAAAGCGCGGCGGCTTGGCAAAATATTACAAGGTGAAAACAAGCTACTTTGCGTTCATGCCTGATTTTAGCTCTGGGAGCGTAGCAAAGGTCCAAGGTATTGAAAAGGGTTTGCCAAAACCATTGCAGAAGTTTTTCCATCCTTTCATAAAGGACCAGGAGTTGGACGCCAAAATAGTTGTTGGCGCTCCGGATTCGCATGGGGAATTTAAAGCGAGAGCAAGGGATGCGCACATAGCTGTGGAACTCGCTGGCTTTTTAGGAACATTATGCAAAAGCATTCGCTATCCTTTCGTATTTTTGGATACTATGCTTAAGCACATAAGTCAAATAAACGACAACATAATTGTAATTGGCGGCCCCATAACAAACAAAACAAGCCGCGAAGCTAACGAACACCTCTCAGTAAAATTTGAGCAAAAAAATGCGCACTGGTTAATAAAAAGCGAGAACTCAGGCAAGGAGTATACAGAGGATTCTATAGGCATAATTGAAAAAATAGCACATCCGTACTTTGATGATAAGGCAATACTCTTTCTTGCAGGTAAGAGAAATGCAGGCACTAAAGCAGCGATACTCGCTTTGATCCAAAACACTGAAGAGATAATAAAACCGAATCGGTTTAATGAGGAAAGCTACGCACATGTTGTTGAAGGTCTCGATTTGGACAGTGACGGCTTGATAGACCACGTAGAGATTTTGGAGTA
>JAFCEU010000032.1 GCA_017608995.1 Candidatus Iainarchaeum sp.
AGGCAGGCTACAAAATTGTAACAGCGCCAGAAAAAGCGGACTTTTGCATAATAAATACCTGCGCGGTGAAGACACCTACTGAAGAAAAGATAATCTCCAGGCTGAAAAAGCTAAGTTCTTTAGCAGAGAAATCCCATTTCAAGCTCGTAGTTATTGGATGCCTTGTTAATATAAATAGAGAGAGGCTTGCTGAGCTGTTTCCGCAAGCGTTGCTTTTTGGTGTTGACTCCTCTGCCTTGGCAGATTATTTCAATATAAAGCTTGACTACTCGCCGAAAGCGAAAGCCCTGCCTTATAATAATTGCATCTCAATAATTCCCATCGCAAGAGGATGCCTGAATAGATGCACTTATTGCTGCGTTTGGATTGCTCGCGGCACGCTTAAAAGCTATCCGATAGAAGAAATAAACGATGCATTTAAGCAGGCAATAAAGCGCTCCAAAGAGATTTGGCTAACAGCTACAGATACTGGTTGCTATGGTTTTGATTTAAAAACAGATTTAAGCGAGTTGCTTGCTAAGCTCCTAGAAAATTCTGGCAAATACCGTATTCGCATAGGGATGATGAACCCGCAGCATGCCAGGCGCTTCTTCGATAAACTGCTTGATGTGATGCAAGATGACCGCGTTTATAAGTTTTTCCACCTGCCAGTGCAGAGCGGCTCGGATAGCGTGCTAAAGGCAATGGCCAGGGGCTATGCTGTTAGCGATTTTGTTGAATTGGTTAATAAAGCTCGTAAGCGCTTCCCCAATGCTACAATTGCAACAGATGTTATTGTTGGCTTCCCAACAGAAACCCAGAAAGATTTTGAAAAGACGTTAGCGCTTATGAAGCGTGTAAAGCCGGATATTGTAAATGTCTCGCGATTTGGTGCAAGGCCTGGTTCTGCAGCAGCGAACATGAAGCAACTGCACGGCAGGCAAATAAAAGCCCGAAGCAGGGTTCTTTCCAAGCTTTGCCGCGAAATCGCGCTTGAAAACAACAAAAAACTCATTGGAAAAAGATTCAAAGTGCTTGTTTCAGAGCACGGCTCCAAAGGAAACTTCGTTGCAAGAACTAACGCTTACAAACCGGTTGTAATAGAAGAGGACCTTTTCTGCAAGTTCGCTAACGTTGAAATAATCGACGCAAAACCAACGCACCTCATGGGAAAAGTTATTAATAAATAGGATTTGCGAGCAAAACCATTTTTATTCATTTTCTAACCATATTTATTTGATTCTATGGTGCTGGCAAAAGCGTTTACTGAGTATGTTGCAAATATAAAGGTTGCATTGCTCTTTGCATTGCTTCTTTTATTTGTGCCCATTTTTATTGTGCCTTTCTTTGGTTCAGGTATTTTTGTCTCTTCAGGCACCTTATTCCTTGAGTATGAGCTTTCACAGTACTCCATAATACAGATTCTCTTAGCAATAATTTTCCTCGCGCCTTTTTCCTTCTTCGCTTCACTTATTGTGTTCAGTGTTAGGCGCGATCTGAGCAAGGTCAAAGTTGAATTTTATCTCGATGAGATGATCAAAAAATTTTCGTTCAGGCTCTTCATTTTCTACTCGCTGCTTTTGCTCTTATTCTTTGGTATTTCGTTAGCTGTTTCAACAGCGAGCGCTTACGCTGTTCTTGTTGCATATATCGCTATGCTTGTAATCGGCTTGCTCTTCCTTTTCGTTCCACAAGCGCTTGTTGTGGATGAGGTTACGCTAAGCAATGCGCTCCTCGAAAGCGTAAGCTTTGTAAGGAGAAATCCCAAATCAGCATTTATTGTATTGTTTGTTGGTTCGGCGCTTTTAGCAATTGTAGCACTTATAGAGTATCTGCTTGATTTGTTTTTTATTGAGCTTTTTGTTGGCGAATTCGTTGCGCTGCTTATAGTGCTTATATTTGTGGTGCCGTTTATTGAAGTATTGAAGACCTACCTTTATATGTTGAAATTCCATCTCATCAAGAAGAGCGAATCTGTGGGTTAGCGTTTTATAAAGCTCCTAACAGCAATTTTAGTTTATGTATAAGAAACTAAAGGTTATAACGATTTTATTTTGAAAAGCAAACTTTTTATTAATTTCTAGTTTTATTTTGTTAATAAGAGCTTTTGGGGGCTTTGGGATGATTGTGGCATTGGATAGAATAGATTTTCACATTCTCAAAAAACTTGTTGATGATGGTCGCATAAGCTATAGGGCAATCGCAGAAGAAACGCAGCTCACAGATGTTGCGATAAAGAAGCGCGTTGAATCCTTGAAGAGAAAAGGCGTGCTTGCTGGCATAAAAGCAGAAATAAACTACGATGCCCTCGGCTTCGAAAAGCCGGTGTTTGTACAGGTGCGAAGCGACCTTTCAAAGAATAAGGATTTGCTCAAGCGCATAGAAAACTTTGAGCATGTTATGGAAGTCTACCAGGTGCTTGGCGAATACAATCTGCTTGTTAAAGCTGTTCTGCCCGATATGACTGCAATAAAGGATTTTATTGAAAGGCTAGGCTCTTTAGATGGTGTGCTCGATATAAAGACACTTGTTGTTCTTGAACAGTTGCAAAAAAAGAATACGCTGCCCGCAAGCATAATGCAGAAGCGATTTTAGTTGTTATTGATTAGATTTGCTGCGATAATGCTCAATAGAGCGCTTATAATAATTGTCAGATAAACTATTTTCATTACAGTAAGCGCAGCCTGCATGCTAACGAATTCTGAAGTAGCAGCCATTGTAAGAGCAAGCGGCGCCAGAGCAGCAGGACCCATTCCTTTTGGAGCAATCAATCCGAGCTTTAAGCGCTCAGTCCAGCTTAAGCCACTTTTGTAGCCCACTACTGCAACAGTGAACAGCCGCGCAGTCACAACTGAAAATATAACAACAATAACATCAAACCTTGTTATTTCTAAGGTGCCGAGCAGCTGCACAGGAAACTGCATTCCAAACATCACAAACACAAATATTGTAAAAAGCAAAGCTAATTCACGATTGAATTCAGAGAACGTTTCCTTAACTGCTGCTTTTGATGAATTCAGCAAAATGCTTGTTATTCCAACTGCAAGTATGCCTGAGCCGCCAAGATTTTCAGCAAGTGCAAATACGCTCAAAGCCACCACTAAACCAGCGATTTCCTCCAGCTCAACGCCTGTAAGCTTAAGCAACTTTTGCCCAATAAAAAAGCCGATAAGTCCAACAATAAAACCAACGCTTACAAGTACTATAAGCTTTCCAAAATATATCGGCAGTGCAATGGGCAAAGGCGTTTTAGCTACTGCAAAATCAAATATTATAATTGGAAGAATTACAGTAAGCGGTTGATTTAGTATGGATTCCATATTAAGGATTGTCTGAAACTTTTCCGGCATCTTTTTAAGGAGGTTTGCAACCACCGCAGGGTCAGTGCCGCTAAGTATTGCACCCATAAATAGTGCTGGCAACAAAGCTAAGCCAAGCAAAGCATGCGAAATCAATGCAACGATTGAAGCGGTTAATAATACGCCGAAGGTTGCAAGCGTAACTATTAATGTGCCCTGCTTCAAAAGATTCTCGAGCTTGAGATAAAATCCGTTTGCGAAAACAACAATAATCAACGCGAGCATTCTTAAAGTGTCTGGGATAATACCAAGTTCTTCAATTTTTAACAGAGAAATGCTTGCAAGCAAAGTCCCACTTAAAATGAGAGCAACTATAAACGGCATGTTGGTTTTTTCACAGAAGAGCTTTAGAGCAAAGCCTAACGCTAAGATTATTGCTATCTGCGTCAATATGCTCAACACGCTTGTAAGCTCAATTGTGAGAATAATCATATTTTAATAGAAAGGTTGATGGATATTTATATCCTTTTCTATTTCTCAATAACACTAAATTTTTTTCTAACGCGGCGCTTATTCTATTTCTTTTATAAATGTTTTATTTACAATAATATTTCTTTATAGTGGTGTAGATGAAGCTCATTGTTGCAGAAAAGCCAATTGCAGGCAGGCGCATAGCAGAGCTTCTTGCAGACAGCAAAGTAACTGAAAAGAGAATAAATAGCGTGCCCACTTATCACTTTGAAAGGAATAATGAGCCCTGCGTGGTGATTCCGCTAAGGGGCCATATAAAAGATGTTGATTTTCCAAAGCGTTATTCGCCCTGGGTTGGCACAGACCTCAAGGCTCTTGTTTATAGCAATATAGAATACGCTGAAAAGGAGCGCAATATTATTTCTTTGCTGAAGGGGCTCGCAACCCAGTTCAATATAGCGATCTTTGCTACAGACTATGACCGCGAAGGCGAAAGCATCGCTTTAGAAGCTTTGGAATGCTTGCAGGAAACAAATCCAAACATAGAAACAAAGCGCGCAGTGTTTTCAGCAATAACAAAGCAGGATATTGAGCAGGCGTTCAATACGCTTAAAGAGCTTGATTTTAATCTTGCAGATTCAGCCAATGCTAGAAGAGAAATCGATCTGATTTGGGGTGCAGTTCTCACAAGATTCCTTTCTCTAGTTTCTGGACAGCTCGGCAAAGAGTTTCTTTCAGCAGGCAGAGTTCAGAGCCCCACTTTGGCATTAATTGTTGATCGCGAAAAGGAAATACTCGCTTTCAAGCCAAGGCCCTATTGGGAAATTGAAGCAATATTTGAAAAAGATTCTAAGAAATTTTCAGCTCTGCATAAGCAGGGTCGCTTCTGGGAGAAGGAAAAAGCGTTAGCGGTATTAAAAAAGAAAGAACCTTTTGGGGTTGTTTCAAAAATCACAATAAAAGAAAAGACTCTCAAAAGACCAGAGCCATTCAATACCACAAGCTTTTTAAGGGCTGCCACCTCGCTCGGTTTCTCTGCAGCTAGAGCGATGAGCCTCGCTGAGGATCTCTATAACTTAGGTTACATAAGCTATCCCCGCACAGATAATGCTGCTTACCCCGCAACAATAAATTTGCGCAAAATAGTCCAAACATTGACAGCTTACAATCCAGTAAGCAACATTGCAAAAGAGCTTCTAAGCAAAGAAAGGCTTGTGCCATCGCGCGGCAAATCTGCAAGGGATCATCCGCCCTGAAATCCTTGTTGGTAACGAACCCTTTATAGCAAGAGGTCAGCGCTACATCGAGCTCGGATGGAAGAAAGTGTACCCATATAGCCAGGCAAACGAAGTATTGCTGCCAAAATTAAAAGAAGGCGAAACAGTAAAGCTGTTGGATATGAAGCTTCACGAAAAGAAAACGAAGCCACCAGCTAGGTATTCGCAAAGCGCATTGATAAAAGCGATGGCAGACCTTGGCTTAGGTACAAAATCAACCCGCCATGAAATCATCCAGAAGCTTTACGCCAGAGGCTATATAAAGGGCAATAAGGCGATAATTCCAAATAGGATTGCGTTTGCTGTGATCGATTCGCTGGAAAAACACGATGGCCTCATTTTGAAACCAGAGATGACGGCAAACCTTGAAAAGGAGATGGATGAAATTGCTCTGGGAAAGCGAAGCAAAAAGGGCGTTGTTGAAGATTCGCGAAAGTTGCTTTTGCAAGTGTTAGATCAACTTCTTGAAAATAGAGTTAGCATTGGCCAAGAGCTCAGAAAAGCAATATTCGAGGATAGAAAGCAATTCGCTTGCACAGCTGAGCACTGCGATGGCAGCTTGGTTGTGCGCAGGAGCAAAAGTGGAAAACGCTTTTTAGGTTGCACAAATTACCCCAAATGCACTGTGACGTTTCCTTTGCCACAGAAAGGAAAAGTTGAACCGCTTGCCGAAAAATGTCCTGTTTGTGGAAAACCAATGATAAAGGTTACGGGCAGGCGCTATTCATATAAGATGTGTATAGATCCGAATTGCAAAAGCAAGGATGAATGGAAAAACAAAACAAAGGAGAAAAATAATGGTGAGCAAAATAATAACGAATAAAGTTTTATTTCCCGCTGCTTTATTTGCAATTTTATTATTTATGAGCGCGTGTATTGAGACTCAGCAACCATTTGAGCAGCAAGCTTTTGCTCTTTGGCGGGATTTAAATATAACGTATTTGAAGCAGCCCAAAATGCTCATGCTCACTAACAAAGAAAAAGAGCAAACGCTAGCTAAACTGAGTACAATAAAAACAAAGCTTGAAGCTTCGAAGCCATTCCCTGAATTAAGCTATTCTAATATAAGCCTGCTTTTCACAGACTTCCTCAAAGAGAAGCTCGCATTATTCGAGTCTAAGGATGCATACTTTCTTTTCAAAGTATTGCCTGAAAAAGATCTGCAAAAAGCTTCTGAGCAAGACTGCAATAAACTTCTCTCATTCTCATCGTTTGCTTCTAAGCTCGAAGCGCTTTTAGTGAAGGCAAGAACGCTAAACAGCTTAGCGGAGAGGTTTTCACAGAGTTATGCGGAACAGGCAAGGCAAAGCAATGTTATGTTGCTACGCGTAGATGAAAAAGCAATAGAAGATGCTAAAAGAAAAGCTGAGCTGGCGATATTTTCAGGAAAGCTCTGTTCCCTTAATCTAAAAGCAAAGAAGTTTTTTGAAAGCATTGCCATTGCAGACATTGATTGTAACAGCTTAGCTTCCCTTCAAAGTAAAATAAGTGAAGCAAAAGCTTTGAGTGCAGAGGCAGAAAAGCTCTTTGAAGAAGCGCTAACTTACAATCTCAATGCGGAGTCGCTAGCACAGAGCTATGCAAATATGCAAGATTCGCTCTCTGAGCTTGAGAGGCTTTATGTGGATTTAAATAGCTCCTGCTAATCAGCACAAAAAAAAGAAGGGAAGGGGAAGCGTAAAAAAAGCAAAACCAAGAGGAAGATGAGGGGCCTTTTTGGAACCAATTTCAGCTTGGTGAGCCGCCCCTCATCCCTCAGCTAGTTTTTCGATCTTTGTACAACCCTCCTGTGGAAATTTTTACATATATATACACCACCAACTTATATAAAGAGATTATTCCCTTTTTTCTGTACGAAAGGTATGTTTTTAGCACTTTTGGTTCTACCTTTAGTACATTAAAAGGTGGTGGAATTGGCTACAAAAATGTCTATTACCGATGCTGTTAGAATAGCTGTTTTGGAGGCTTTGCTCAAAAAAGGCTCAGTAAGACCCAATATAAAACAGATAAAGCATTATACAGGCTTCCACAAAGCCACAATAATAAGCTCCTTAGCTTTCCTTGAGAAAATCGGTCTGATTCAGGGCTATGGCCCAAAAATAAACTTTCGGGTGCTTGGCTACAATCTAGAGGTAACAACCTTGTTTCAGGCAGACCTTTCAAGGAAGAAAGCGATGGACTCCTTTTTAGAACAAGCAGCTAAAGATCCACACATGTACTGGTTTTCAGGAATGCTTGGTTCTGGCAACTGGAACCTCATTGCGAGGCACATTTACAAGGATGTTGAATCTTACAGAAAGCACACTGAAGAGCATTACTTTGAAAAAGTACCGGGCATTTATGATTTAATACGCGATAGGCAGATATTTTTCACAACAGAGCCAATATATAAAAGCGCTTCCAGAACAAAATCTATAGTAGAGATAATAAAGCGTTCTAAGCAGGGGCTTTAAAATGGATATTGAATTGGACCTTAATGAAAGCTTACATAAAAACGCTTCGCTTTACTTCGAAAAAAGCAAAAAGGCTTATAGCAAAGCGAAGCGCATAGAGCAAGCAATAAAAGAGGTTGAAGCGAAGATCGCAGAGCTTAAGCAAAAGAAGGTTGCTGAACAAAAAGCAAAACCGCTTAAGAAAAGGCCACGCGAATGGTACGAAAAGTTCCACTGGTTTTTTTCAAGCGATGGTTTCCTTGTATTGGCCGGCAAGGATGCAAAAACAAACGAGCTATTAATAAAGCGCTACATGCAGCCAGAAGACCTTTATTTTCATGCAGACATACAGGGTGCAGCTCACTGCATTGTAAAAACCGCCAACAAAAAAGTTCCGAAGCAGACAAAAAAAGAAGCTGCGATATTTGCGGCAGTTTATAGCAAGGCATGGCAACAGGGCTTAGCTGCAATAGATGTTTATGCTGTAAAGCCGGAGCAGGTATCAAAAAAGGCACCGAGCGGCGAAGCTTTGGGCAAAGGAGCATTTATGATTTATGGAAAGCGCGAGTGGTTTAAAAATACTCCGCTAGATTTTTCAATCGGCGTTGAAAAAGTTGATGAATACTACCGTATAATTTCAGGACCTGCTGTAGCAGTACAAAAGCATGCGATAATGAGCTTTAAAATAATTCCTGGTTCAAAAAGGAAGAGCGATGTTGCAAAGATATTAAAGAGAATAATGGAAAGAAAGCTTAACACAACGCTAAATTTAGATGAGATAATAGCAATGCTACCAGCAGAAAACATTGAGTTAGCAAAGTAGTTTTATATTTCTTTTCAACTCTTTCTTATATACGGTGGAATTATAATGGAACGTGCTGAAGTAAGGCTTAAGGTTCAGGATGCTGATCCTGCACATGTAGGCAGGAATATCGTTACTTTAGATAGAGAAACAAAAGAAATGCTAAATGTAACTAGCGGCGATATAGTTGAGATAATAGGTTCGCGCACTACTGCAGCTATAGTATGGCCTGCTCGCCCGGAAGATGAGAGCCGTGGAATAATTAGAATGGACAGTTTTATAAGGCACAATGCTGGCGTCGGTTTAGGCGACACAGTGCTTGTTAGAAAAGCGGACTATAAAGAAGCCCGCGAAGTGGTGCTGGCTCCAACTCAAAGAGTTCGAATAATCGCTTCAGGTTATAACCGCATACTTAAGCGAACCTTTTTAGGCAGACCTCTATGCCAGGGAGATAGCGTTTGGATAAGTGTTTTTGGCTCGGGTTTTGTTTACAGAGTTGTAAGCACCAAGCCAAGAGGCATCGTTAAAATAACCGAGCTTACAGATTTCATACTTAAAGAAAAGCCAGTAAAAGAGATTCCTGAAGGAATCCCCACAGTTGCATATGAAGATATAGGCGGCCTGAAGGAACAGATTCAAAAAGTAAGAGAGATGGTAGAGCTCCCTATGAGACACCCGGAGCTCTTCAGGCGCTTAGGGATAGTGCCTCCAAAAGGAATACTTCTTTATGGGCCCCCTGGCACAGGAAAAACCTTAATGGCAAAAGCAGTTGCAAACGAAACAAACGCTAATTTCATAAGTATAAACGCCCCTGAAATAATGAGCAAGTTTGTTGGTGAAGCCGAAGAACGCTTACGACAGGTTTTTAAGGAAGCAGAAGAAAATGCACCGAGCATAATTTTTATAGATGAAATAGATGCAATTGCTCCAAAAAGAGATGAAGTTGTTGGTGAAGTAGAGCGCAGAGTTGTAGCGCAGCTTTTAGCGTTGATGGATGGTTTGGAAGCCCGCGGCAATGTAATTGTAATGGCGGCCACTAACAGGGTCAACTCCTTAGACGAAGCTTTGCGCAGGCCGGGTCGCTTTGATCGCGAGATAGAATTTGGCATCCCAGATAGAATCGAGCGCAAAGAAATATTACAGATCCATACGCGAGGAATGCCTCTAGCTAAGGACGTTGATTTAGACTATCTTGCATCTATTACCCATGGTTTTGTTGGTGCAGATCTTGAAGCCCTTGCAAAAGAGGCCGCGATGAAAGCCTTGAGACGCTACCTACCTGAGATAGATCTTGAACAAGATGAAATTCCACCAGATGTTTTAGAGAAGCTTGAGGTTAGAAAGCAGGATTTTTTGCAGGCGCTTAAAGATGTTCAGCCAAGCGCTTTGCGCGAGGTCGCTGTGCAGATTCCAAAGGTGAAATGGTCTGATGTTGGTGGCTTGGAAAAGGTTAAAGAAGAGTTAAAGCAAGCAGTGGAATGGCCACTCAAATATCCAGAGCTTTTCAATGAGATGGGCATAAAACCGCCAAAAGGAATACTGCTTTACGGGCCGCCCGGCTGCGGTAAAACTCTTTTGGCTAAGGCAGTAGCTAACGAAAGTGAAGCGAACTTCATAAGCGTTAAAGGTCCCGAACTGCTTTCAATGTTTGTAGGCGAGAGCGAAAAAGCGATAAGGAAGATCTTTAGAAAAGCAAGGCAGGTTGCGCCAAGTATAGTGTTCTTTGATGAGATTGATGCAATAGCTTCTAAACGTGGCTTGGCCTTTGACTCTGGTGTTGGAAATCGCGTTTTGAATCAGCTTCTAACAGAACTTGATGGTTTGGAAGTTTTGAAAAATGTGGTTTTTATGGGCGCGACAAACAGACCAGACCTAATAGATAAAGCACTGCTTAGGCCAGGGCGCATAGATAAAATAGTTGAGATTCCTGCTCCAGATCCCAAAACGCGAGAAGCCATTCTTAGAATTCATACTGAACACGTACCGCTAGCAAAGGATGTGAGCCTGAAGAAGCTTGCAGAACTCACCGAAGGGTTCAGCGGAGCAGATTTGGAAGGACTCGTGAGAGAGGCAGTACTTTTGGCTATTAAGGAGAATCGTATGAAGAAAACAGTGGTCAAGCATAAGCACTTTGACAAGGCACTTTCAAAAATGAGCCCCTCCATAAGCGAATCAACGAAGAAAGCTTACGAAGAATTCAAGGCCCGCTATGCTGAATTCACACCCACATATGTGCGCTGATTTTTAAATAAAGAAGAAAAGTATAAGTAGCGGGAAGAAGGCCAAACCCCACACAATCGGATTCCATGAAATAACCTTGCTGCCATCTAGTGGTGGAAATGGAATAAGATTGAAGAATGCGAACCATAGATTGAGGTGAGCAACCCCTAAGAGCAAATCCCCCACATATGGAAACATCAAAGTGTTTGGCAATGAGAATAGGAGAGCTAGAAAAACAATAGCGACAATTATATTTGTAAGGGGTCCCGCTAGTGAGATCATACCGTTCTCTTTACGTGTTAAATGCGGTCCATATATATAAACCGCCCCTGGAGCCGCAAAAAAGAACCTTCCAAAGGTTAGTATGGGCAACACTAATGCTAAAATCAGCCCTTCTTTCCACATCCTGAACTCAGCTAAACAGCCATAATGCTTTGCCACAGTTCTATGTGCCAACTCGTGAAATATAAAGCCTGTGCCAACAGCTGCGAAGCTAATCGGCAAAAAATGTATAAACTCATCAAATTGAAAAATGCTGCTCCATACAGATGCAAAAGCAATGCTTATTGTGACCCAGCTTATTATTAATTCCTTTTTTTCGATGTTGCGCATATAACTCAAAAGAATACTTGCTTAGGTATCTTTTTAAACATTTCAGAAAAAATAATTTTATAGCTGCTAGGGGGGTTGGTTGTGGATTGCAAAGCTCAGATTTCCCTTGAAATGATTTTGGTGCTTGCAGCTTTAATAGTTGTTGCTCTGCTTGTGGTTTCGAAGCTTCAAGCCTCAGCGAGCGAAGCAAGTAAAATAATTGATAAGCGTTCAGAAGATCTTATTGAAAAAATAGATGAGATAGGCGATATGGCAAAGTGATTTTATGCAAAGCAGAGCCCAAGTAGCCTTGGAGTTTCTTTTAGTGTTTGGAGCGCTCATTGCTATAATGCTAGCACTAACCCCTATTTTCTCAGCGGTGCTTAGCCGAGCTCTGCAAGCAATCGATAGTGCCAGAGCAAAAGCTTTCGCTAACGAACTCGAAAACAGCTTACAGAAACTGAGTACATTCTCTGATGATTCTACACTTACACTTATTGCTGAACCGCTAGGTGAATGGAAACTTTCATTTAAAGATAATAAAGCGCGCATTTTCACCAACAAAAAAGAGTTCCTAATTACTTCACAAATAGATTTTGCTTACGCAATCGATTTTTCTATAAATAAGCGTGCTTGCGTAGTTCTAAAGCGCCTTGCGAATAAAATTCACATCTCACTTAAAGACTGTTAGCTTCACCTTTTTCACATTTAATTCTTCGTCAAAAAAAAGTGCTGAACTGCTTATCGCTTTGTTGCCTGCAGTGTTTCCAGAGTTGAACACTTTTTTATCGTTGATCTCGATTATAAAGCCCCCTTTTGTAAGTAGGGCATTCGCCTGTTCTATCATCTCACCTTCTGAAGCCCGCGTTTTAAGCCAGTGCTTCAATAAATCGTGCTCTTTTTGCAGAATCAAAAGTTCATGCTGATTTAGCTTGATGTTTGCTATTGATATAAA
>JAFCEU010000106.1 GCA_017608995.1 Candidatus Iainarchaeum sp.
AACACTAAAATAAAATCTTTTCTTTAGTTGAATTCACACACATTGCACACTCCCATATCTTTCTTTTAAACCTTTTTAATGTATATTAGAGTATGCGCCCAAAGGAATTCTCCGAGACAGAAGTTGCAGATATTCTGCAGAGTTTTTCCCGGCGAGGTTTGCTGCTTAGCGGAAGCTTAGCATTGAATTTCTTTCTCCCGGAAGAATTTAGGAGGAAAAGGCATGATGATATCGATCTGATATTTCCCTGCAAGCATTTCACAGAGAGAGAATTATTGATGCTCAACAAACTTGCTCACAGACATGGCTTCTCCAGTTTTGAAGAGCTTGCTGAGCATACCTCGCAGCAGCCACGCAGGAAAATTTTCCAAGCACTGAATAAAGCTGAGAGGCTTATGATGCATATTGAAGTTACTGATTTAAGGGTTCCCTCTAAAGAAGCCAGATTCGCAGGGCAAAAGGCTACTGTAAGAATACCAGATATCAATTATCTTTTTGCAAGACTTCTTTATGCAGCCTCTTCGCCAACGAGGCTTTGGCATAGGCGTTTGGATGATATCGCTTATCTCTGCAATTTAATACATTTTTGTAAAAGTTCCATATCAAGAAAAAAAGTGCTTGCGTATTTTAGAAAGCTTTGTGCTGGTGATGCTAAAGCAAAGCAAAGGAGGGCAAACTTTGCCGAAGTGTTAAACCTTGCTAGTGCTCGCGAGGTTGCCGCAAGGGTTGCAAAAACAAGAACCAAAGCGAGTTTTGATTATGAGAGAACACTGCAAACCTTGGGCTCTTTTGGTGGGAAAGGAAAGGCTGATTTAAGGGTCGCTATTTCAAAAAAACTCTATTATCTGCCAGCCCCTAAAAAAGAAGCGCTTTATAAGGCGTATGGAGTTAGAACTTCCGCGAACTTATTAAAAAGATTGCAAGAAATTGGTTCTGGTTTTACTGATGCTGAACTTGCCAGAACGCTGAGCAAGAAGCCAAAAGGGTTTGTAAAAAAATTTTTGCGTAGGAGATGATATTAATGCAGCATTACAAACATCATATCCAAATCTTTGCTAAAAAAGCAGGCTTGCTTCTGCTCAAAGAATTCAGAAAAAAGCAGCTAAGCGCTCGCTTTAGCCCGAAGGAAGCCAAAAGCACCTATGATAAAGCATCAGAGCTTCTAAGCTTCTAATAAAAAAGCTCATAAAAAAGAAGTACCCTGAGCATAGCATCCTTGCTGAAGAAACTGGTTATGAGGAAAGAGATGCAAGCTATTTATGGATCGTTGATCCCTTGGATGGTACTTCCAATTTTATTAATGGCAATCCATTCTTCGCGGTTTCTATAGCGTTGCAAATAAAAGGAAAGCTCAGCTATGCAGCAATCTATGCTCCGTTCCTAAAAGAATTCTTCTTCGCTTCCCGCAATGAAGGTGCTTTTCTAAATGGAAAGCGCATAACCGTTTCTGCAGTTTCCGATTTGAAGAGAAGCTATTTAGTTGCTTGCGAAGGTGCTTCGCTCTGGCAAAAGCTTGTTTTAAATTCTATTGATTTGAGAAAGCTCGGCTCTGCAGCTTTAGAATGTGCATGGGTCGCAAGCTCTAGAGCAGATGCATTCATTACAACAGGCATTCCAGCTTACGATGTCGCTGCAGGCGTTCTACTTGTAGAAAGGTGAGCGATTTTAAAGCTAAGCCCTGGAAGCCAAAGAAAACCAATTTTATCGCTTCAAATGGAAAGCTCCATAAAAAGCTCGTTCGAATCCTCAAAAAGTTTTAATCAGCAAAGAATCACTTCGGTTTCACACTCCATAGATCGATTTCAGAACAATGCTAATTATAGGGCTCAAAAAGTATTTGTTTTTTGCTTTAGATTAACAATTATTAATCCACAGCAAATATTTGGGAGAGCAGCAATAAACTATAATAATCTTGCGGGAGCCCTTTTTATTATGGCTCTGTCTGTAGGCAAGCTTGACTTCAAGCTCTTGGAAAAATTTCTTTCCAAATACTGCCTTGCTGATTCAAGCGTTTTAATTGGACCTAAGCTCGGCCTAGATTCGGCTGTGCTTCGCTTAGACAACAACCTCTTAGTTGCAAAAACAGACCCGATAACCTTTGCTAGCGATTTAATCGGCTGGTATGCTGTAAATGTAAACGCCAACGATATTGCTGTTTGCGGTGCAAAACCAAAATGGTTTCTGGCAACAATTCTGCTACCAGAATATAAAGCAACCAAAGCTCTTGCAGAGAAGATATTCTCCCAGATATCGCAAGCTTGCAAAAAACTTGGTGTTTCATTTGTGGGCGGCCATACAGAAATCACAGTTAATTTGGATAGGCCTATTGTAGTGGGCTGTATGCTCGGCACAACCACAAAGAAAAAGCTCATCACGAGTGCGGGTGCAAAGCAAAACGATGTGCTCATTATTACTAAGGGAGTCGTTATAGAAGGCACTTCCATAATCGCTCGTGAGAAGGAAAAAGTGCTTGGAAAAAAATTCAGCAGGCCCTTTATTGAAAAAGCAAAACGCTATCTATTCACTCCAGGAATTTCAGTTGTTAAAGATGCACTGCTTGCTTCAAAATATGCTAACGCTATGCACGATCCCACGGAAGGAGGCCTGCTCACAGGAATTTACGAAATGATGTTAGCGAGCGGCAAGGGTTGTTTAATTTATGCCGATAGGATTCCGGTTCTTAAAGAAGCAAAAATTCTTTGCGAAGAGTTCAATTTAAATCCACTGGCTACGATAAGCTCCGGCACATTGCTCATTTCCGCTCGCAAAGAAAACGCGGAAAAATTATTGAGAATTTATAGAA
>JAFCEU010000107.1 GCA_017608995.1 Candidatus Iainarchaeum sp.
GTTATGCCAGAGCCAAACTATGCTCCGGAATCCTTCTATGATAAGATTGTGCGCAATTATGAGAATAATTTGCATACGCTATGCCTTATTGATATAAAAAATGGAAAACCTGTAAGCGTAAAAGATGCTTTACAAAGGCTTCTTGAAATAGAAAAAAACAGAAACGCAAAAATAATTAAAAATGCTTTAATAATTGTTATAAGTGGCTTGGCCGGTGAAAAGCAAAAAATTGTTGCTGGTAATGCAAAGGAACTTTTGGAGAAAGAATTTGCAACGCCAGCCTCAATAATAATCTGCTCGAAGCTGAGCGAGAATGAAAGAGAGGCTTTAAAGACACTATATGGTGTAAAACAATGACTTTGCTTGAAGAACTTAAATTGCGAGTACAGAAATACGAAAAGCTTACGGAACAAGCGCTGCAGGAAGTACAAATTATAGCAGAGAAAGGCACAAAGGATCATGAAAGAGCAAAGCTGTTTATTCAGATGGCTAGAGATTATTTCAGCGATGCAAAATATTATGCTGAAAAAGGTGATAATATTACTGCTTTAGCATCATTCTCATATGCGCATGCGTGGCTTGATGCTGGCGTAAAGGCAGGTATTTTAAAAGGAGAAAACACTAGATTATTTGTACAACCGTGATATTTATGGGGTTATATGATAAAACATACAAACGCTTTGCTTTCGGTTTTGAGATAGAAAAAATAAAGAGCATAGCTTTGCCTTTGCTTGCTCTTTTTGCAGTTTTAGTAATCATCTTCTTAGCAAGCACAGCAATAGCTCCAAAACCAATAGAAGCCCGCCTGCTGGATAATCCCCTCAACCTACAAGAAAAACCATACACTTTGCTGGAAGTTAAAGTTACCAATGTAACTGAAAGCGACGCAAGTGATGTTAGCGTTGTAGTCGAAGCCGCAAACAAAGAAGCAATTTTTATAGGTCCTGGGCTGAAAGAGAAAAAGTCGCTTGCGATTATAGAGCGCGGCCAATACAGAAAGCTGTACTTTTTAGTTTCGCCAAAAAGCGGCATAGAGGAAGGGAGCTATTTAATAAAAATAAAGGTAACGATGAACAATAAGCTATTTGAAGAAAACATAGCGCTTGTGGTAAAGCCACATTAATAACATTAAACCAATTTTATAATAAATCGCACCGCTAATTAGCACTAAATTAGTACTCGATCCTAAATCCGTTGTATGCGTTGCTTGGCTCCTGCCACTTCACTTCAACCCTTTCACTTCAACCCTTTCGACGTTTGCCGCAGGCGGCCCGATCTTCACTTTTTCAATAAGCTCTTTTATGCTTTCTTCGCTTCCTTCAGCAACTATCTCTACGCTACCATCGGGCATATTGCGTACATAACCTCTCAATCCCAAACGAGAAGCCCAATCTCGCGTGAAGGCTCTGAAGAAAACCCCCTGCACTTTTCCATAGACGCGAATATAAACTGGAAGGCTCTGAAGAAAACTCCTTGCACTCTTCCATATACGCGAATATAAGCAGCTTTTTCCGCTTGCATATTTAGAGCCAGAAGCTAAACATTTAAATTATTTTGGGTTGTTTATTTTCGCTATGGCGCTGAAGGAACTTTCTCTTGTAGCTGAGAAACCTACACAACTTCAAAAGCCGCAAAAAACCGGTTTGATTGAAAGAAATTAGAATTCACGGGCGCGGTGGCCAGGGTGCTGTTACCGCTAGCGAGGTGCTTGCGATTGCTGCTTTTCATGATGGAAAATATTGCCAAGCATTTCCAAGCTTTGGTGTTGAGCGTCGTGGTGCTCCTGTTGAGGCCTTTACTCGAATTTCTGATAAGCCGATAAATATCCGCGAGCATGTTTATGAGCCGGATTATGTTATTGTGCTCGATCCTACTTTGCTAGCAAATGTTGATGTTGCCCGCGGCGTAAAAGATGATGGCATTATAATAATCAACTCAAATAAACCAGCAAGCGAATTCAAGCTCGATACAAAAGCAAGGGTTGAAACGATTGATATGACAGCAGCAGCGATGGAGATAATAGGGCATTTGCAGCAATTACTTCTGAAGTAACTTTGGAAAGTGTGTTTAAGGCAATTGATCAGGAGTTTGCACATAAAAAAGCAGTTGCTGAGCTGAATAAGAAAGCCGCTGAGAAGCTTTATAAGATGTTTAGAGGGTGAACGAATTGACTGAAAAAAATACTAAAAAGATAGAATTTGCTTTAGGTGCAGTTATAAGAG